>JALVAQ010000490.1 GCA_027011095.1 Bacteroidales bacterium | reverse complement strand
AACCATAACAATCAGTGTACTATTTGTTTATTGATGCGAAAACCTGTGTTAAAATATATATAATATCAGCATTATAACAAAGCCCAGCATAAAGCCATTATATATTTGCCGGAGTGAGTGATTGGTGACGGTAAGTCGTGCGTATCCTACCAATCCGGAAAACAAAATTGTTACATAAAAAAGCCAGCGCATGTTTAGGGGGTAAACCAGCAACAGCCCCAAAATTACCCCTGCAACGCCTCCCATACCAATCATATGAAGGCTTATTTTAGTAAAATAGTTAACCGGCAAGGTTATTAAAGATGAAAAGGCCACCCCAAGCAAAAACAAGTTAAACAGCCCAAGGCTACCTATATTTTTTAACGAATACCATGTAATAAAATATACCCCGGCCATAATGGCCAGTGGCAGCATGCGCTCCTGCCGATTACTCATCTGCAGCGATTCGATAATTTTAAACCTTTTAAGCATAAAAAGCAGGGAGGCAGGAATGGCAAAAGTCATGATAAAGACAAAAACCAACAGATAAAGTTTTATGTCGGACGAATAGCTGAAAAGGGTAAATTCGGGAATATATAAAAACAGTACCAACATGTATGTTGGAAAAAGCATGGGGTGAAACAGTACGGAAATTATGTCGGATAATTTTTTTTCCATAATCCGCAATTCTTAAAGCTCCTTGCGAAGTCTGGCAACGGGGATTCCCAATTGTTCGCGATATTTGGCAACGGTACGGCGGGCAACATTGTAGCCTTTTTCTTTTAAAAGATGCGCCAGTTTATCATCGGTAAGGGGTTTTTTCTTGTCTTCGGCCTCAATAATGTTGCTCAGTATTTTTTTAATTTCTCGGGTTGAAACCTCTTCGCCGTTTTCTTTGGTCATCGACTCGCTAAAAAAGTTTTTTAGTAAAAAAGTGCCAAAATCGGTTTGAACGTATTTTGAATTGGCAACCCTTGAAACAGTAGAAATATCCATTCCTATTTTTTCGGCAATATCTTTAAGAATCATCGGGCGAAGCTTGGTTTCGTCGCCGGTTAAAAAATACTCTTTTTGATAATCTACAATGGCTTCCATGGTATTGAGCAGGGTGTTCTGGCGTTGTTTAATGGCTTCGATAAACCAACGGGCTGAATCCACCTTTCGTTTAATAAACGAAAAGGCTTCCCGCTGTTTTTTTGATTTTTTACCCTTGCTTAAATCCGATAACATTTCGCCGTAGGTGCGGCTTACATGCAGCTCCGGCATATTCCACGAATTGAGTGTAAGCTCCAGCTCGCCATTGTTGTTTGTGATGGTAAAATCGGGAATGATGTAGTGATTTGTTTTAGTGGTTTCGCTTAGCGAGTTGCCCGGCTTAGGATTAAGTTTTAATATTTCATCAATGGCTCTTTTAAGTTCATCTTCAGATATTTCGGCCTTTTTAAGAATCTTATCGTAATGTTTTTTTGTAAACTCATTAAAATACCTCGAAATAATTCGAATAGCCAGCTCAATTTCAGCGGAAGGCGCTTCTTCCATTTTTTTTCGAAGCTGAATTAGCAGGCACTCTTTGAGGTCGCGCGCGCCAATGCCCACCGGCTCAAAATCCTGAATAATTTTCAATACTTCCTCAACTTCTTCGCCGGTTGTGGAGATATTTTGCGTAAAAGCCAAATCGTCGGCAATGGCATCTGTCGAACGATGCAAATAGCCCGAATCATCCAGGTTACCAATGATATACACACCGATGTTGTGCTTTTTTTCGTCGAGGTTGCGCAACCCCAACTGGCTGATTAAATAGTCGTGGAACGAAACTCCCGAAGCAAACGGAATTTCATGGGGTTCGTCATCCTTACTGTAGTTGTTGGCTTTTAGTTTATATTCGGGAATATCGTCATCGTCGGTGGTGTTCATGTAGTCTTCAAGGTCGTAGTCATCCTCCTTGGCATAATCATCAACCTCATCTGCAGCACTATCCGGAAACTCATCGCTCGCATCGCTGCTCAACTCCTCTGTCTTTTCCAGTGTGTCAACAGTATCGGGTTCCTCCATCTCCAAGGCCGGGTTGTCTTCAATTTCCTGTTTAATACGCTGCTCCAGCCCAACGGTGGGTATTTGCAATAACTTCATCAGCAATATTTGCTGTGGAGAAAGCTTTTGCAATAATTTTTGCTGTAATCTTTGATTAAGCATGGAGCCTTTTTTGTTTCAAATTCATTAAAACAAATGTAAAACTATTTTAGAAATGGCACGATTATGGCGTTAATAAATTTACAATTTTTAACCGGGGAAAGAACCAATCCCTTAACAGACTAAACCACAGTTGATTTGCGTTTTTTTAAATAGCCCTGAGTAAAAGATATTAACAATACTAACCCACTCACAAAAGCAGCAATTCGCGCAAGATAGTCGCCATATTGCACATAAAAGGTCATTTTATCGTTTTTGTTAAGTGTTGCTTTTATTGCTGCCGGTGTCCAATATTTGGTGCGTTGTAAAATATCTCCTTTTTGATTAATAACTGCCGATGCGCCCGTGTTTGCCGAGCGGGCCACATCACGACGGGTTTCAATTGCCCTTAAAACTGAAAAGAGCAGATGTTGACGATATCCGGGCGTATCGCCCCACCAGCCATCGTTGGTTATGACAAAAATAAGCTCAGCTCCCTGTCTTACAAATTGTGCCACATAATCTCCAAAAACCGATTCGTAGCAAATGGCAGTTCCCACTTTAGTGTCCTGATGGGCAGGCTGAAAAACAACTGGTTTATCATCCCACCCTAATGTTCCTGTTACTCCGCCAAGATTGATAGCCAGCTTTTCCAGCGGTTTTAAAATGCCGTACGATGGCATCCGTTCCACACCGGGAGTGAGTTTTGATTTGTGATGGAGCTGGATATAACCGGAGTTATCAATTAAAAAGGCAGTGTTATAGCTGTAATAATATTTGTTGCTGTTGGGAAGCTTTCGGGCAGCATTGGTTTTTTTCTCCTGTTTGCCAATCATACGCCACGTACTTGCTCCAATAACATAAGCCAAATCAGGATAGGGTTTAATAAATCGTTTAATATCGGCAATGGAAGATGAATAATTGAGTTGATGTTCCCAAATTCCTTCCTGTATGGCACTTTCGGGCGAAATAACAAATCTTGTGCTGTCGGTAATAAGCGGCCGGGCCAGTTTTAAATTTCGTTCGATAATTACCTGATGCGGCAACGAAAACTCTTCGTTCCAGGGGTCGATGTTGGGCTGAACCACCACCACTTCAACCGGGTTTTGAACTTCGTTATAATGGTTGTACATATATAAGGAGTACCAAATGGGGGCTGCAAGGAAAAGTACTATCCCAAGAACGTTTTTAATTAACCGGCCCCTGTTATGAGCCATGATAGCCCGGGCAGCTGTAAATACCAAAAAGTTTACCACAAACACCCATACGGTACCTCCCGGCACACCCGTGTACTGATACCATTGAATCCATTTGTGTTGCGATGCAAACCCGTTTCCCAATGTAAGCCATGGCCAGGTTAATTGCCAGTTCATGTGAAAGTATTCCCATGTAATCCAGTAAAAAAGTAAAATGGCAGTTCCCCGTTTGTTGTTAAAAAGTTTCACTTTCGACAAGTGAAAAATATAAAATATAAATGCCATAAACAGGCTGTTAAAAAACCAGGCAGCCACAGCTCCGGCACCGGTTGAGTTCCATATCCACCAGGTGGTCAGAATATTCCAAACAAAAAAGGCAAGCAGGGCATACCAAAACATGCCTTTACGGCCTGAATCTCCCAGCTCCTGTTGTACCAGCAGCAACGGAACCCATGCCACAAAAAGCAACAGCGTAAATCCTTTTTCCGGCCAGCCGGCAGCCAAAAGCAATCCCGTAAGTATTGAAAGCAGAAGTAATATGGATCTTTTCATATGAAAATATTTTCTTGTGGGGGTTTTATCAAAATGTTTTTGAGTTGCCCCATACATCTCTAATTAATTACACCTTTTCATCGTGGTATTTTAATCTAAATGCCGCCCCCTCTTTATTATACATCATAATAAAAAACCAGATGGTTACCAGCAGGCTGCCTATTACGTAAACCATGTTTTGGGTATCTCCAAAATGATCCATCGACACCTTTATAGTTCCGTTAAAATGCAGATAATAAACAATTATCGAGGAGGCGTTGTTTAAAAAATGCAACCAGATGGCTGTCCACAACGAACCCGAAATTACAAAGGCATACCCCAGCATTATGCCCAGCACAAACCTGGGAAGGAATCCCAGAAACTGCATGTGGATGGCACTGAAAACAAAGGCTGTAATAACAATACCCAGGTGTACGTTTCGGGTCATTTTAACAAACAACGGTTGCAAAATACCTCTGAAAATCAGCTCCTCTCCCAAGGCCGGCATTAAGGCCATTACCAATAAATTAACAGAGAGGCCTCCCACCGATTCGGTTTTAAGAAAAGCTTCGGTAAGCTTTTGAGCCTGCGCCTCCTTTGAGCGAATCCAGAAATCAATTGCCGTGCTAATGTGGAGATGCTGATTGATATCCTGCATATAATTGATAAAAGGTAAAATGGCATATACTGCAAGCGTTACAATCAACAAAGCAACGGCAGAAGGCTTTTTGGCCATTTTTAAATAACCGGCCGGCGACGATGAAACTAAAAATCCATAGAACAAAGCCGGCAAAATAAATACCCCAAGCTGACTTAAAAACTGAAAAAACAGGGTAAACGACAAAGCTTTTCCTTCGGGATCGGAAATCAGCACGGCCAGCCGGGACAGGTTAACACCCAGATACCATTTGCCAATAAGCAGCCCCAGTAACGAAACAGCTATACCGAATACAATTACCAACCCCAACAATAACACCAGTTTTCCACCGGCTGAAAGATTGGCAAAAACAGGATTTCTCATACAAAACGATTTGCAGCAAAGGTACAATTTTTGTCGCCAAAACGAATTATCTTTGCATCCTTAAAAAACAATCAATTAATTCTTTTGATAAAAATAGGCAACATAGAGTTAGGCGAAGCGCCCCTGTTACTTGCTCCCATGGAAGATGTTACCGACCCTCCCTTTAGGTACGTTTGCAAAATGTTTGGTGCCGACTTGATGTACACCGAATTTATTTCGTCGGAAGGGTTGATACGAGATGCTGCAAAAAGTGTAAAAAAGCTCGATTTTGATG
>JALVAQ010000489.1 GCA_027011095.1 Bacteroidales bacterium | reverse complement strand
AAGGTGGCAGGAATGGGTAATTGCTGTGTTTTGTCGGAATGCGTTTTTTTGAGTTTGGCACCCAGCACGACATTGTACGTAAAAAGCTCTGTTGAAGTAGGCTTAAAGGTAACGTCATAGGCATCGGCAATAAGGTAGCCTTCGTCGTAAAGCAGGGTAAACTGCGCGCCGGTTTTTTTAGCCATCTTGTTCAGGTAATCGGGCTTTTCGGGCGATACGGCAATTACTTTGGCACCGCTGGCTTCAATCATTGACAGGCTGTCCTGAATGGCGCCAAGGTGTTTGTTACACACCGGGCACCAAAAGCCGCGATAGAAGATTAATACAACGGGCTTTTGCTGTAAAGCTTTTTCCAGATTAAAGGTGTTGCTATCGGCATCCATGGCGATAAACAGCGGAGCGTTGGTTCCTACCGGTAAGCCGTGTGCTTTGTCTACACTGCCACTGGTTTGACTGTTTGCTATTGAAAACATAATTAACAGGATAAGGGTGATGGCTGTTCTTTTCATTGTTTAGAATTTGTATGGTAATGATTTTAGTGAATTAGTGTTGGAAATTAAGAAACCTTACAAGGGGTTTTTACGCAAAATAAGGAGTAAGGAAAAAAAGCGTACCTTTGCACCGTTCTAATTAAGAATGCCACCACCATTAGTTTTCCATATTTCATTGGAAAGCAATTTCAAAAACTAAATATCGCGATTAATGCAATTTAAAGATTTAAAGATAATAGAGCCTATATTGAGGGCTCTTAAAGATAATCAATACGTAACCCCGACCCCCATTCAACAAAAATCGATTCCTCATATTCTTGACAGGAGAGATATTTTAGGTAGTGCCCAAACCGGTACCGGAAAAACAGCAGCTTTTGCTGTTCCCATCCTTCAGCACTTATATAATGACCAACACAACAACAGAGGCCGACGTAAAATCAAGTCGCTGATTGTTACGCCAACACGCGAGCTTGCCATACAGATAGGTGAGAGTTTTACCAGCTACGGAAAATATACAGGTTTGAAAAATACGGTTGTATTTGGTGGAGTAAACCAAGGGCCTCAAACCAATCAGCTTAACAGGGGAATTGACATATTGATTGCCACTCCCGGCCGCTTACTCGATTTAATGGATCAGGGGTATATCAGTTTAAAAGATGTTGAGTATTTTGTATTGGATGAAGCCGATCGTATGTTGGACATGGGATTTATCAATGACATTAAAAAAATTATAGCCAAACTACCGGCAAAGCGGCAGTCGCTCTACTTTTCAGCCACCATGCCCAATAGCATTGTTGAGCTGTCGAAAAAGATTTTGAATAACCCTGTAAAGGTAAATGTGAGCCCGGTTTCGTCAACGGCGGAAACCATTCAGCAATATCTGTATTATACCAATCGTGCTGACAAAAACGATCTGCTGATTCATATTTTACAGGATGACAACATCGATCAGGTGTTAATTTTTTCAAGAACCAAGCATGGTGCCGACCGCATTGCCAGGAATTTAAAAAAGAAAAAAATCAGAGCCGAAGCCATTCATGGTGACAAGTCACAAAATCAGCGTCAAAAGGCGTTGTCGATGTTCAAGGAGCGAAAGGTTCGTGTATTGGTTGCCACCGATATTGCCGCCCGTGGTATTGATATCGACAAGCTCAGATTTGTCATTAATTTTGATATTCCCAACGTGGCTGAAACCTATGTACACCGCATAGGCCGCTCCGGAAGAGCAGGGGAGGAGGGTGTTGCCATTTCCATTTGTGAGCCGGAAGAGAACGCTTTTGTAAAAGATATAGAAAAACTGATTAATCGTGAAATAGAGGTTGTTATTGATAGTCCTTATCCCCAAACCGATAAGCCTATGACTACTTCCGAGAAGAAGGAATGGGAAAAGGAGAAACAACGCCGTAAGCGGGAGTTTTTCGCCAACCGGAAACCAAAACAGGGAAGATTCAATAGGAAGTAGGCATGTTTCTATGTATAGAGAGTCCCGGTTTTTATAAATAATTGAGTAACCATAAAAAAACTAACGGCATCTTAAAAAAAAGAGACAACAAAACAGTGTAAATAGATGCCAATTAACATTCAGTAAAAGAAAAAAGTGCCCACCTAAATTAAAAAGATGAGCACCCGAAACCAAATTACTACCTTTGGTTTAGCAATTATTTTTTTTGTTGACCAAGCAAAAGGTTTATCATTACTTTTTGTTCTTCCACCATCTTTTTAAGGTCATTAATTTCTTGTTTTTGCAGTGCGATGTCTTCTTTCAAAGCTTTTAACTCCACTTCTTGTTCGTAATTTGCCTGATAATTAAAGGTTGTCATTTTGTTGAGCAGCACTCCGTTCTCATCGGTTAAAACAGCAGGCAATGAGGATATATCCAGTTTTTCTGAGCCGTCAGCTGCTTTTCCAGCGGTTTTGGGCGGAAAGCGCAACAACTCTGTGCTGACATTTCTGCCGGCAAAAGAGGCAAGTGTCATGGTATAATAGTGATAAGCATAAACATTCTTCCAGGCCTTTGATGCTGTTCCGAGAACTTTGCTGTTGTCGTTTTCGGGATATATATCTCCCCCAAACATAGCATCGCCGTTTCCCACGGTGTTGACCTCCAGGGTTTGTCCCTGTTCAGCACCATATAGATATGTTTCTATTCTCCCGTTTGTGGTTGAATTGGGCGAAACCAGCAACAAACCATATCTGTTGGAGCCACCACCATCACTAACTACCATCCTGCCCTGTGCACCTGAACTTCCGGCAACTTCAAGCAATTCGTGTGGATTTGTAGTACCAAAGCCCACCTTATCACTTACATACATCCTACCATTATAATAACCTGCATAGTTTGATGACCCCTGTACATCGTTGTATGTACCATAATGGGTGCCACTGGCAGAAGAAGGAATATAATTATAAACACCATATTTATTACCAGAACCGGTACCTTCCACATCATTATATAATCCATAATGTTTGCCGTTTCCCGAGCTTGATAATTGTTGGTAAATTCCATATTGGTAACCAGATGATGAACCGAGAATAACATTATTAACGGTGTATATGCTTTTATTTGACGTAGAAAAATCTTCAACATAGTTTTCAGAAGCATAAACAGAATTGGTAGTCGTGCCAGAAACATATAATTGGTTATATATCCCATATTGTTCGCCTGTTCCCGAATTTGACGTATAATTCACAATACCAAAATGTCTGTCGTTGTTACTATTTGTTGAACTAACCATTAAGGTAGTATCATTACTGCTGTTTGAAATATCCAAGCTTGCATTAGGGCTTGTGGTTCCAAAACCTACTTTATCATTAGCATACAATCTACCAAGAAAGTACCCGGCATAGTTTGACGAACCTTCAGCCTCGCTCCAAACGCCGTAATGTGTACCGCCTGCAGTGGTTGGTATTGAAATACCGATGCCTGTTTTATGGCCCGTTCCGGTACCATCCAGCGTTACATTAATACCCTGATGGGTTCCGTTTCCGGTATTTGAAATTGCTAAATCTATACCCCATTGTGTTCCATCACCCGAACCACCAATATAAGCTCTTTCCAGTTTTATGGTTCTGCTTCCGGTTCCGTTATCGCTAATAGTATTAAATATTCCTCTAACACTACCTGTTCCCGAGCCGGAAAGGCTCAAACTATTATAAATTCCATATTGTTTATTTGTTCCCGAAGATGTTAAACTATTAAACAAACCATAATGCTCATTGCTATTGTTATTGGTAGTAACAATTTTTAAGGTTGTATCATTGGTGCTATTGCTTATTTCCAAACTTGCAGCAGGGTTTGCGGTTCCAAAACCGGCTTTATCGCTTGCATACAATCTGCCGAGAAAATAACCGGCATAGTTTGATGAGCCTTGTACATCGTTATATGTGCCATAATGGATACCACCTGCAGAATAAGGAATGCTATTGAAAACACCATATTTGGCGTTTGCGCCTGAGCCATTCAAGTCACTATAAACCCCATATTGAACACCTCCGGTACCTGATGATGTATAATTATACACTCCATATTTGCTATATGAGCTTGTACTATTAAAAGAACTATAAACCCCATATTGAACACCATCGGAACCAGATGATGTATAATTATATACTCCATATTTATCGCCCCAACCGGTACCTCTCATTTCATTTTTTAATCCGTAATGATAGCCGTTTCCATTGTTTGATATCTGCTGGATTATACCAGTCTGCACACCACCTCCTTCTCCAAAAATTATATTACTTTCTACAGTAACATTTTTATCACCGGATCCCATATCAGACAATCTATTCTCAATACCAAATATTGAGTTGGTTCCGGTACTGTTAATATCCAATTTATTATAAATACCAAATTGAAACCCAGTTCCTGAAGTTAATAAACGATTATAAATTCCAAAATGGTCGTCATTGTCATTGTTATACAAGCCAACTCTTAGTGTAGTAGCTCTAGAAGTGTTTGAGACGTCCAGCGGTGCATTGGGAATAGTAGTTCCAATTCCCACAAGAGAATCGGTATATACAGTTCCATTGACGGCATGCCAGTAAGAGGCTCCGTTACCCACTCTGTCCCAATGGGAGCCGTCGTAATAATAAAATGTATTATCGTCTATTACATAAACCATTAACCCCTGTGAAAGAGTACTGAAGGCATCACGTTGTGCAGCGGTCATACGAGGAATTAGAATCCCGGCCGTAGTAGATTTTACATCCAAGATGGCGGAAGGATTGGCTGCTGAGCCATCGGTGTTGATTGCTACCTGAGCAAAAGCGTTTGAAACTAACAAAAGTAAACTGATAAAAAATAGTTTTGATTTCATAACCGTTTAGTTTTAAAATATTTGATAAAAGAAATACATGTCGTAATTATCGTTTTATTATCCTTTTACGAAGAACATATTATTGTTGTTTTCGAAGTGGATAGTATGGTATAAGCCGCAAATTTATTTTTTATTTTAAAAAAAATCAATTTTATAGATAGTTAATTCATTAACAGCAAGGGTACTGCTCACAATTTAGTGTTACTATTTAGTTTTGGATATGCACAAAAAAAGCCTCAACGCATAAAGCGAAGAGGCTTTTAAAAAAGTTGGCGGCGACCTACTTTCCCACTTGGTATAGCAGTATCATCGGCGCTGGCAGGCTTAACTTCTCTGTTCGGAATGGGAAGAGGTGGACCCT
>JALVAQ010000488.1 GCA_027011095.1 Bacteroidales bacterium | reverse complement strand
TCTCATGCTCGCTTTTAAGCTGGAGAAACTTCTCTTTAGCCTGAAGAATTTTTTCTTTTTTTAGCACTTCGGCCTTTTCTTTGGCCTCTTCAAGTACAACCTGACTCTTTTTTAAAAGGCTCTTTTTCATTACCGTGGCTGCTATTAAAGCACCCACCGCCAACGAAATCATGGCCACAATAATGTATAATAAATATTCCATTACGATAATTTTTTAATCGCTTCATAATGGCTCAAATACAAAAAATGCCCGCAATAATTCGGGTTTAGCAAACCCCGGATAACATGGTTAAGGATGCCGGGATTTTCAGAAGTCCAGTGTCCGTTTTGCAACGAATCCCTCGAGGGTAATCAGGCCTTTCTTAGAACCCATCTAAGCTTATCCTTAAATGTATTAATGTTGAGTTTGCAAACAATGAATTATGCGGGCAAATCTTTATAATTTATATCAAAGAACGTTGTCGAAATTGTTTAAATGCTTTGTTAATAACTCATCCAGTTCATTGAGCTTAGCTTCCATCTCTTTATCTTTAAAACTTTTTTCAGCCTCAAGGCGAACTGTTTTTGTTGTATTCTGCAAAGCTACCATCGCAAATAAATCCTGATGGTCTTTGTAGTTAAACGCTTTTGAGTATGATTTTATTGTGCTGTTAACTACTTTTGTTGCCTTTCTAACATATTCCTCCTGCTCCCTTGCAACTGCCATTTTATAAGGCCTTTCAGCAATAACAACACGTATGTTTATTTTATCGCCCATAAACAGACTTTAACTATTCATTCACTCAAAACGTTGATGCATTTGTCAATTTCTTCAATAAACTCGTCGAGTTTTTCTTTGCCCTTTTCAACACCAATTTTGTATTCAAGCGCATTTGCAAGCGAAAGTTTAATAGCTCTATTATCTCTATCCTGCAAACGTTGCGACAACTTCAAAACCTGCTCGGCCAATTCGGTTATCCTTCGCTTTAACCTTATATTTTCATCGCTCAAAGCCTCATTAATTTCTATCAATTTCCTAATCTTGTAGTCAATTCCGGAAATTAAAAGTTGTTCGTTGGCCATTGCTTTAAAAACTTAGGTTGGCACAAAAATACTCTTTTTGATTACATTGTGCAACAACAATTTTATTTATCTTAGAGGATTGTTTTTTTAACCCTGATGTACAACCTGTTATGAACGAAGAGTTTTTATATTACCTGTGGCGGCATAAACTGATAAAATCCCCTTTTTACACTACCGACAACCGCCTTGTAACTGTTACAGATACAGGCACTCAAAACCACGACAGCGGCCCCGATTTTTTATTCGCCAAAATAAAAATAGGCGATACGGTTTGGGCGGGAAATGTTGAAATGCATGTTCGTTCGTCTGATTGGTATAAACATGACCACAACACCGACCGCGCCTACGATACGGTTATTTTACACGTGGTTTTTGAACACGACAGGGAGGTGTTTACCGGTTCGGGTCAAAAAATTCCGGTGGTTGAGTTAAAGGAAAAATTCGACAAATCAATATACGAAACCTATCTTTTACTTATCGGATCGGGCGAATCAATTGCCTGTGCAAATATGGCAAACCGCATAAGCGATTTGGAAAAACTTTTTTGGCTTGAACGATTAATGGCCGAACGACTGGAAGCTAAAACCACTCAAATTGAATCGGATATAAAAAACAGCCGGGGTGACTTTCAGGAAATATTTTATCAAAAGCTGGCACGAAATTTTGGATTTAAAACCAACAGCGATTCCTTTGAACAACTGGCCCGGTCACTACCTCTGAAAACATTACTTAAACACATCGACAACAAGTTTCAGCTGGAAGCACTGTTGTACGGACAGGCCGGCTTACTGCGAAAAAACTACAAGGATGATTATCCGGCAAAACTAAAAACCGAATATAACTTTCTTGCACAGAAATACAATCTGAAGCCCTTAAACATTGGCGTATGGAAGTTTATGCGGATGCGGCCAACTAACTTCCCAACCATTCGTATTGCGCAGTTTGCCACATTGCTTTACCAGTCGGGAGGATTGCTTGATAAAATTCCGGAAATGAAAAGGCTCAGTGATGTAATTTCATTGCTTATGGTTTCCTCATCCGAATATTGGAAAAACCACTACCGCTTTGGAATGAAATCAACAGAACGCAAAAAATCGTTGGGAGAAGCCTCGGCCAGACTGATATTAATAAACACCGTAATTCCGTTTGTTTTTACGTATGGACGCCTTACCAACAAACCCGCCCTCAGGCAAAAGGCCCTTTCGTGGTTAGAGCAAATTAAACCCGAAAACAACAAAATTGTCAGGCTTTTTGACAAACTGGGCTTTCCGCTGCGCAACGCCATGCATACACAAGCAGTAATTCATTTAAAACAAAATTATTGCGACCGGATAGCCTGCCTAAACTGTAGAATAGGTCAAAAAATACTAAGCAAATAACAGAATTACTACTTTTGTCAAACAAAACCATTTTAATAAAATGAGTAATGATTAAAGAAACACACCGGCAGGCAAAAGAGTTTAAAATTGATGTGGACAAAGTTATTGAAGAAAAAAATGCTTCACTAAAAAAGTTTTTGCCCTCATTTGTTATAAACTACATAAAAAAAATTGCCCATCAGGACGAGGTAAACCACTTTATCAATACCTATTACGACAAGGAAGGCGTTGACTTTATCAAGGTTTTATTGGAGGAGATGAATACGACGGTCAATACCATAAACTTAGAAAAAAATATTCCTAAAACCGATAATGTTATTGTTACCTCCAACCATCCATTGGGCGGACTTGACGGCCTGGCGCTAATGCTGGCAGTGGGAAGGGTGCGCACCGATATTCAGTTTCCGGTTAACGATATATTAACCAAAATACCCAATCTGCAAGTGTTGTTTATCCCTGTAAACAAGCACGGTAGCAACGCCGACAACATCAGGCTGTTTAACCAGACATTTGAAAAAAGCAACATCATCTGCTACTTTCCTGCCGGATTGGTTTCGCGTAAGCAAAAGGGGGAAATAATGGATTTGGAATGGAAAAAAACCGTTATTTCGAAAGCAAGGCGCTATAAACGCGACATTATCCCTACTTATATTGACGGCAACAACTCCAGCTTTTTTTACAACCTTGCACTGTATCGCAAAAAACTTGGCATAAAAGCCAACATCGAAATGTTTTACCTGGCCAACGAATTTTTTAAGCAGCGTAACAAAACCCTCACCATCACCTTTGGCAAACGCATACCCTATACCGTTTTCGACAAACGCTATCGCGATAACAAATGGGCTGAATTACTCAAACAGCATGTTTATAAACTAAAAAACAATCCCGAAGCTGTTTTTGAGCCGTAACTGTTTATCCCGGGGTTAAGGTTCAATATACCCTGCCATCGTTTTATCGTTGGGGAGTGTAACAAGATAATAATAGGATTGATTAATGCCGGTAAACAGAAAATCGTACGTATAGTAACACAGACAATTACAAGCAGGGCTTGGTAGCAGGGAGATATTTATATAAATAGTATCGTTGCTAATGTTTTCATCTGCCTTGAATTTCCGACAACATTCGTCGTTAAACCCCACAAAAACGGAGAGACTGTCGTTACTGATGTTCCAAATAACAGTATCCGTCTCAAAGCTCCGTGAACCATGCGTTGTGCTGTCAGTTGCACACCCTCCGGGAATTGTTTTAACAAATTGAAGTGTATTGGCTTTTTGCGATGAGTCGTCTTTATTACAGGCGAAAAAAAAGACTAAACCAATAATGAAAACGGAAAGAAGTATTTTTTTCATGGTATTTTGATTTATAAATATCAAAAG
>JALVAQ010000487.1 GCA_027011095.1 Bacteroidales bacterium | reverse complement strand
ATGTGGTACTAACCGTTTGGATAGGAGGAATATCAAAAACGTTAATAAAACAGGTTACAATTACCGAAACAGTACCTGTTAGTCTTGGTACTGATACCACCTTCTGCAACGGTAACACCCTGCTGCTTTCCCCCGGCAGCAACTATTTCCACTACCTCTGGCAGGATGGCTCCACCGACTCCCTGTTTGTTGCAGATGCTTCCGGAACCTATTGGGTACAGGTAACCGATTCATCAGGATGCAAAGCCACCGACTCCATTACCATTGATACTTTTCCGGGATTCGACTTCTCCATTGGCAACGATACCACCATCTGCTTTGGAGATTATGTGTTTCTGTACGCTCCCCCCGGCTTTGAATCCTATCAATGGCAGGATGGCTCCGGTAACACCTCTTATATTGCTGATACCTCGGGTTATTACTGGCTGGAAGTTACCGATACCAATAACTGTGTTGCCTGCGATTCCATGTTGCTTACCGCCAATAAGGTTCCTGATAATATACTTGGAAACGACACCCTGTTTTGTAAAGACGGCACTCTTACCTTACGAACCAATCCCGTTTATGAACAATATTTTTGGAACAACGGCGGCAACGATTCTGTTTTAACGGCCTCGCAACCCGGCAAATACTGGGTAACCGTTTTTGATACCCTGGGTTGCTCCGGCAGCGACACCATTCAACTTGACTATTTTCCCGCTATTACGCTTGAACTCAATGCCACCGGCCAACTGTGCGAAGACGACAGTGTAATTTTACAAGCCATATCAAACTATAACAACTACCTGTGGCAGGACAGCTCACAAAACCAAACCTACATAGCAAAGGACTCGGGAATTTATTGGGTAAAAGTAACCACCCCCTGCGAAACAAAATCGGACAGCATTACCCTTGATGCCTGTTCATCCATTTGGATTCCCAATGTGTTTACACCCAACAACGACGGTTATAACGATTATTTTGGTGCTGTCGCTAAGAACATCATAAAATTTAAGCTCGTCATCTTCAACCGTTGGGGGCAGGAACTGAAAACACTAAACAACATCAACGAAAAATGGGATGGAACCTACCGCGGACAAAAAGCAGCACAAGGAACCTACTTTTGGGTTGCCGATTATGAACAGGTTGAGAGGGATGGCTCCATGAAACATGTTAGGCTGCAGGGGAGTGTAACACTAATAAGATAGTCAAAGAAAAAATTATTAGAGATGAAATTAATCAGAATTTTAGTATTGTTTGTTTTGATATTTAGTGTTAATGGAATATTAGGCCAAAATGTATTCCAAAAACGGTTGGGGGGTGAGGGAGGTGAAGGAGGATCTCATATAATTGATACAAAAGATGGTGGGTTTATGGTGTATGGTCAATCGTCTTCCGGTTCTTTTGGTGATTATGATCTTGTTTTGGTGAAAATGGATTCAATTGGGGATGTTCAATGGTCTTCTCATTTTGGAACGGGAACGCGAAATCTTGCTCGGAAGATTATTCCATATCAGGAGAACTATCTGGGTACCGGTTGGATTAGCGAAGGGGGAAGTGTTGATGATATGTGCTTTTTTATTGTTGACAAAAATGGTGCGTTAATAAACTATAAATCTTATGGTCTTTCGGGTGATGATGAGCTATTTTCGATTGTACAAATGAATGGAGATAAGTTTGCTGTTGCAGGACAATCCAGTTCTTTTGGCCTTTATAGCTATCCAATGTTTATTTCAACGTTAGACAGCAATTTAAATTTAGCACCATTGACGGTGTATAGTAACGGAGGGTTAATCAATCCGCGAAAAATAATATATACAGAAGACGGAAGCCTTGCTATTACAGGCTTTACTTCGGTTACTACTACAAAAGGATTTGTTGTAAAGACAGATAGCCTGGCAAATATTCTTTGGGGATATAGGATTGGTGCAGGATCAGATACAAGATTTAATGATATAGTGGAGCTTGAGGATGGAAGCTTGGTTTGTGTTGGTAAAACAAATGGTTATGGAGCAAATTCAGATGATGTGTTTTTTATAAGGTTAAGTTCGGAAGGAGATATAATGAGTTCGAAGATTCTGGGAGGAAGTGGTGACGATTATGCATTTACAGTATTAGAGGCTTCCGATGGAAATCTTATGGTTTTTAGCAGATCTTCCAGTTATGGAAATGGAAAGAATGGCATTACCGTATTTAGACTGGATGCTAATGGCAATTATCTTAATGGCTTTGCTTATGGCGGGGATGAAAATAATGGGTGGCCCGGAGGAGATTTAATTCGCGGAGAAAAAGACAGCTATGTTTTTGCGGTAAGTTCAAGAAGTTACGGGGCACAAAATGGTGACTTTCTAATTGTGCGAACAGATGAAAAAGGGAAATCGTGCTGTTCAAAAAAAATTGATGTAACAGGTAGAGATGTAACTATTTCTCTTGATGATTTAGGGTTTGCCAAAAGCTATTCTTCATTTCCTGAAAAAGGTTATACTTTGCAGAAAGGGGCCATAGTTTTTAAGGATTCTGCTATTTGTAATTTGCCTGTAAGTATTGTTGGTCCTGATACATTGTTGTGTGAAGATATTGGAAATTATACAATTAACCCTTTAGTTTTAACTGGTTTAAAGTGGATATTACCTGAAAACGCAGAGTTAGTCTCAAATCATAACGACACTGCAATAACAGTCAATTTTAGCGGTGAATCAGGAATGATTTATCTTTTATCGGATAATTGTTCAACAGATACAATAGATTCATTATATGTCTTTGTTTCAGGAGGTGATGCCATAGACTTTACGTTGGGAGATGACACCTCTTTTTGTTCTGGCAATAGTATGGTTTTATTGCCCGGAGGTAATTTTTCCCACTACCTCTGGCAGGATGGCTCCACCGACTCCCTGTTTGTTGCAGATGCTTCCGGAACCTATTGGGTGCAGGTAACCGATTCATCAGGATGCAAAGCCACCGACTCCATTACCATTGATACCTTTCCGGGATTCGACTTCTCCATTGGCAACGATACCACCATTTGCTTTGGAGATTATGTGTTTCTGTACGCTCCCCCCGGCTTTGAATCCTATCAATGGCAGGATGGCTCCGGTAACACCTCTTATATTGCTGATACCTCAGGTTATTACTGGCTGGAAGTTACCGATACCAATAACTGTGTTAGCCGCGATTCCATGTTGCTTACAACCAATAAGGTACCTGATGATATACTGGGAAACGACACCCTGTTTTGTAAAGACGGCACTTTTACCTTGCGAACCAATCCCGTTTACGAACAATACTTTTGGAATAACGGCAGCAACGATTCCGTTTTAACGACTTCGCAACCCGGCAAATATTGGGTAACCGTTTTTGATACCCTGGGTTGCTCCGGTAGCGATACCATTCAACTTGACTATTTTCCCGCCATAACGCTTGAACTCAATGCCACCGGCCAATTGTGCGAAGATGACAGCGTAATTTTGCAAGCCATATCAAACTACAACAACTACCTGTGGCAGGACAGCTCACAAAACCAAACATACATTGCAAAGGACTTGGGAATCTATTGGGTAAAAGTAACCACCCCCTGCGAAACAAAATCGGACAGCATTACCCTTGATGCCTGTTCATCCATTTGGATTCCCAATGTGTTCACGCCCAACAACGACGGTTATAACGATTATTTTGGCGCTGTTGCTATGAACATCATAAAATTCAAGCTCGTCATCTTCAACCGTTGGGGGCAGGAACTGAAAACACTAAACAACATCAACGAAAAATGGGACGGAACCTATCGCGGACATAAAGCAGCACAAGGTACCTACTTTTGGGTTGCCGATTATGAACAGGTTGAGAGGGATGGCTCAACAAAACATGTTAGGTTGCAGGGGAGTGTAACTTTGATAAGATGAAAAAACGGATAATAATAGTATTGGTTTTGTTTATTATATTGAAAACGTCATATGCTCAATACAATAACTCAAATATTTGGTACTTTGGCGAATATGCCGGTGTTGATTTTAATGTTTCTCCGCCGGAGGCAAGAACAGACGGTAAATTAGACACGTGGGAAGGGTGTTCTTCCATCTGTAATCAGGCCGGTGATATTTTATTTTATACCGATGGCACTTATGTTTATAACCGGAACCACAGTATTATGCCCAATGGCAGTGGGTTGATGGGTAACTACTCTTCTTCCCAGTCAGCCATCATTGTTCCCAAACCGGGAGCCTCGGCTGATAACACACTCTACTATATATTTACTACTGACAGCTGGGAGCATAATCTTGAAAACGGGCTTAGATACAGTGTTGTTGATATGTCGTTAGATGGTGGATTGGGTGATATAACTTCTGAGAAAAACATCCTTGTTACAGCTAAGGTGGCAGAAAAAGTTGCTGCTATTCGTCATTCCAACGGAGTTGATGTTTGGGTGGTAGCACACCAATGGGGTAATAACGACTATCTGGCTTTTAGGTTGACTCCTGAAGGCCTGGTAACCACCCCTGTAATTAGCTCCATAGGAATCAGCTACACGGGAAGTTATACTAACGCGGGAGGACAATTACACTTTTCGGAAAAGGGAAATTATGCAGCAAGCAGTTCCAACTACATTCATCATCTTGAATTGCTCAAATTTAATCCGGCTACAGGTGTGTTTAGTAACCTGATTTGGTATCAGGATTTTGATCTGTTTAGAAGAGTTTGGGGAGTTGAATTTTCCCGAAATGGAAAATTTCTCTATTTTTCAAGACGGCCTCCCAATATATTATGTCAGTTAAACCTCCAGGATTGGGATAGTCTGTCCGTTCTTTCTTCGTTAACGGTAATTGACTCAACAGATGGTTCCCCTGATGAATATGATGCAGGAACATTGCAAATGGCACCGGATGACAAAATTTACCTGACAAGATATGACCGGACTTTTCTAAGTGTTATTGAACAACCCGATTTGGAAGGAAGTGCCTGTGGGTTTAAAGAAATTGGTGTTGATTTGAAAGGGAGAAAATGCAAATGGGGATTACCAAATCTTTTTAGAAGTTCTTTGGAAATTGACTTCACTTTCAATCCTTTATGCTACGGCGATACCACCATGTTTTATAGTCAGATTAGCCAAAGTGATTCGGTACAATGGAATTTTGATGACCCTGCTTCCGGCATCGAAAACCATTCAACAGCACTAAATCCCGGCCATGTTTTTACAAGCACCGGAACATTTGATGTG
>JALVAQ010000486.1 GCA_027011095.1 Bacteroidales bacterium | reverse complement strand
CTTCGGGGATTTAACACAGGGTTTTATTAAGATTATTAGCAACTTTGACAAAGTCCCAGGCAACAAAATCCGACAACACTCTATCGGTTCTATAATGGTGTCAGCACATCAAAATAGGAATTAGCCCATTTAATCCGGACAGGTTAGCCGAAATCAATTACTTTTATCTGATGTCAGGTAATGGTTGTTTATGTGTTGGTTATATGCCCAATCGGTTTTGATGTATCTGATGTGTGTTTTTTTATGTATAAAGGCGATTAGGGCTGGCCTGAATGGATTGTTTTGCAACTGATAATCGGTAATTACAGCAAAAACGCGTTGCAATTTGCCCTGCTAGGGGTTTGTTTCAGATTATCTTTTTTTACCTTATTATATATACCTGTTTAGGTAGATAGCTGTTTATTCCGACTAAAAAACAGCTTGAAGTAGCCCGATTGTTTATTAAGTATGAAAAAAATTAGTAAATATTTTTGAAATTTTTATTTGAAAGTACAATAATTACATTATTTTTGTGCCTACGCTTGTCAAGAGATTGAAGAGCGATGTATGTTTCTTAAACGGAAATTTTATGATCAATTAATTTTTTTATTAACAAATTCAGTTTATTATGAAAAGTTTTACAAAATTTTTCTTGACATTTGCTATGCTTATGTCCGCTGTTTTTGCGTTTTCTCAGGATTATTCGAGTATGACTCCCGAGGAAGCCGCCTTTCACAAGGCATTAGAACAGCAAAAAACAGCCGCCCTCGGGCCTGTTACAGCCACATCGGGTGACAGAAATGTTACCAATGATTGCTCAACAGCTATTGCTTACGGCAACATTAACGATCCAGCTGTTACCGGTTCAATCGCCAGCAATGGAGAAGAGTGGTACTCTTTTACCGGTGCTGACAACATGACTGTTACCGTTTCGTTGTGTAATTCTGATTTCGACACCAAACTTGAGGTGTGGAATGACTGTGGTGACGCAGGTTATGCTTATTACAACGATGACAATTGTGGTGTACAGTCTGAAATTGGCGGTATCCCGTTTACAGCCGGCGACGTAATGTATGTAAAAGTTTATGGTTACGGTTCTTCATCCGGTAACTATGAACTTAGTATTACAGGTACATTGCCTCCTCCTTCGGCTACACCTATTGCCAGTTTCCCATTTACCATTGATTTTGAAAATGGTGATTTTCCTGCTGAAATTCAGCCCGCACAAGGTGCCGATGCAGGTTTAAGTGTTGCTGCTGCTGCTGCTAATGCTTCCTCATACGGAGCTTTAATGGAAGGTACCAGCTATACTAACTGGAACTCTCCTTACAGTACAGGCCCTGATGCTTTCAACAGCTCACCTACTCATATTGATGCGCTGAACATGAGTATCCAACCGGGAACACCTGATGGACTTTTGTATTTGAGTTTTGATATGCGTCAAAATTACTCTTACAATCCAAACTATGCATGGTTTAGAGTTACGGTTAATGGAACACCCATTGCTGATGTAAATGGTAACACTTATTTTCAGCCTACCACTCCAGACGGTGATTCATGGGTAAGTTATTCATATGATTTATCAGCTTACCAAGGTAGCGATTTTGACATCGCTATTGAGGCAGTTAATAAATACGCTTATCTTTATTACCAAGGTGGCGATGCCGCAATGGTTGACAACATCAATTTTCAATATATTGCTGTAGGAACTATCGAAGGCCACGTAATGGCCAATGGTGCTCCTGTTGAAAATGCTCATGTGGGTATTGTTGATTTAAATGAGTATTTGTCTGATGCTTCAGGTTATTACTCATTCCCTAACATTCTTGCCGCTGATTATCAAATGTATTGCTATAAAGATGGTATGAATCAGGTATCTGCAAATGTTACTCTGAATGCTGGTCAAACCTTGACCCAGGATTTCAATTTGACATCTCCTGTAATGATTATCAGTCCTTTAAGCTTTACCAACACATTAAATCCTGAAGAATTTTTTGTTGACAACCAAGGTATTCAAAATGCCGGTGGTGGTGATTTGAGCTGGACAGCTTCTATCGTTTATCCTACCACTAATGCTGTTAGAGTAGGTGCTGAGCCTGTTGCTCCTGATATGAATGCTACCTATCCTGATCCACAAGGTGGTATGTTAACAACTACTCCTTCTGCTTCACAAAGCTCGCGTGCTGATTGTCCTGATGGAACCGTATTTGGTAACCCTGCTCAAAATTACGACAACGCCTATACTAGTGATGACGGTGCAGGTTATCAGTGTTATCAGCATTATAGCGCAAGTGATAACATTGGTTCAATTACATTTTATTTTGTAGGTATTCCTGCTGTTCCTGCAACACAGGACTTTAATATTGAATTTTATCAGGATGGTTCTACTCCGGGAGCCGTTATCGAAGCCTTTACAGCTACTGCAGATGCTGTTGATATTGGTGAAATTTTATTGGGATCATATCCTATTTATTCTTTTACAGTTAACTTGCCAACCGCAGTAACTGACTTGGATGGTTGGGTATCAGTTCATGCTCCTGCTTCCGGCAATACTTTCTATTGGGTTGACAATACAGCCGGTACAGGTGCTGCTATGCAAAATTCGTCTCCTTTAACTGTTCAGTTGGCCGCATGTCTTGGTGGTGTTGCTGCCGGTGGTGACTGGTTAAGCTTAAGCCAGTACGAAGGTACTGTTCCTGCCAATGGCGGTTCAACTACCATCGATGTTAATTTCGATGCTTCCGGAACCCAGGCCGGTGAAGTTTATACAGCTGATATTGTTTACGTTGCTAATCCTAACGTATCAACAACAACTGTTCCTGCTACCATGATTATTGCTGGTGATCCTTTATTGCCATGTACAGACTTGGAAGCTACCTTAATTAATGATGTTACCGGACAGGTTAACCTTTCATGGACTTATCCTCCAACAATGGATCCAACCTTCCAGTATTTCCTCATTCGTAGAGACGGAACACCCATCGCCAATACAACTGATTTAACTTATACAGATATGTTACCTGCTTATGGTACCTATTCTTATACCGTATCAGCTGTTTATGCCGAAGGTGAAACCACTCCTGCCGGCCCTGCCGTTGTAGATTGGTTGATTCCTGCTCTGTGTAACAATCCTGCCTCATTATATAATGAGCAGTATCCTGAAACACAAGAAAATGTAACCTTAACACTTGAAAACTGTGGTGACGGTACTTTAGCTTATTCATTCCCCGATTATGTTAATACCAGCAGATTCTCCTGTACCATGCAGGTTGCTTTGTATGACTCATTCGGTGATGGATGGAATGGCGGTGCCCTTGACGTATTGGTTAATGGTGTTGTTGTTTTAGACCATATTACTTTATCAAGTGGTAGTGGCCCTGCTTACTTCCCATTTGATGTTGAAGGTGGTGATAACATTAGTACTGTTTATTATCCCGGAAGCTGGTCAAGCGAAAATTCTTATGATTTCCTTGATTCAGATGGTAATGTTGTTTATTCAGCCGGTAATGTTAGTGTACCTGAAGGCGTTGTATTTGGCGCTTGTCCTGTACCTAGTTATATAGTTAATGTAAATCCTGCTTCCGGACAAATTGCTGCCGGTGAAACACAGGATGTTACTGTAACTTACAGCTCAGCAGGTTTCCCTGTTGGTGACTTTGATGAGTATTTGCATATTACAACCAATGATCCTAATCGTACAAACGATAGTATTTTAAATACCATGCATGTTTACACTCCTGCTACTTTATATGGTGTAGTAACCGATTGTAACAGTGGTGCAGGTATTGGTGGTGTTGATATTACTGCTGTTGGTGCTAACGGAACATTTATGTCGAGTACCGATGAAAATGGTAATTATCAGTTTTACGTAGATGAAGATACTTACGATATTACTTTTGCTAAAGTTGGTTATGAGCCTTCACAGGTTACCGGAGTATTTGCTGCTCAGGGCGCTATGACTGAAGCCAATGCCTCTTTATGCGAAACTCCATATGCAGTTAGCGGTGTTGTAGCTGATCCTAATCAGGATGATACCGAGTGTTTAATTACCTGGAATATTCCTGTAGGTCCTTACGAATTAAGTTATGATGACGGTGTAGCCAATGATTATGTATCATGGAATGCTCCCGGAAATGCTGTAGCTGTTAAATTTACCCCTGCCGGATATCCTGCTACTGTAATTGGTGGCCGCGTTTATGTTGGTGACGGTTCATTCCCTGTTGGTGCTAATTTCTTAGGAACACAGTTTGCCATGGGCGTATTTGCTGCCGATGGTGCCAATGGAATGCCCGGTACAATGCTTGACTCAATTAATGTTGATGTTAACAATTACCAGTGGGTTAACTTTGAAGGTATGAATGCTGTTCTTACCAGTGGTGATTTCTACCTGGTAATGTGGCAACTTGGTTTTGCTCCTAATGCAGCTCCTGTTGGTGTTGACACCGACTTACCAACTGCCTACCGTTCATATGTAAAATATGGTTCTAACGATTGGACAGTAAGCCCTTATCAGGACTTAATGATTCGTGCTACTGTTGATGGCGTTAACGCAGGTGCAGCTATGAGTGCTACCAGAGCCGATGCTAAGATGATCTATCCTCCAAAAATTGGTGGTTTCACCGATTATATTGCAACAGGCGATCCTATCAGAGTTGCCGGTGTTGAGGGGACAGCCAAGATTACTTCATTGGCAAGTCACTCAAGCGATCGTGACCTGACCAATTATACAGTTGCTTTGGTTAACGGTTTTGATCCTGATGCCGGACAAACTCCTGCTGACGGTACCATTACTCCCGTTGCCAATACTACTAACACCAGTTATACACACGCCGGTTGGGGTGGATTAGCTGAAGGTTGGTATGGTTATGCAGTACGTGCAAATTATGAAAGCGGAGAGAGCGACTGGGTATTCTCCAATATTGTTGGACACCTTAAAGATGTTGTTGTTACTGTTAACATTCAAACTTGTGACGGTTCCGACCTTGACGGTGCTGAAATTAGTTTGGTAGGACACAATTATCCTTATACAACTTACAACGCAGTTACCGATGCAAATGGAACCGCTGTATTTGATAGTGTTATTAAAGGTAATTATGACGTTATTGCTAAAAAAGTTGGATTTGAAGATTATACACATAGCAACGTTGCTATTCAGGCCAACTACACCGAAAATATCATGATGCAGAAAAAAGCTTATCCGGTTCGTAACTTAACCGTTGATGCTTTAACAAGCCTTGCAACATGGGATACTCCGTTAATTACACAAATGTTGAATCAGGACTTTGAAGACAATACTTTCCCACCTGAAGGATGGCAAACTTTTACCAATGATGTTGGTTGGTTCCGCAGTGATGATGGTGGTAGTGGTGCATTCCCTGTTCCTCCTGGTGATGGTTTTTATGCAATTGCCAACGATGATTTAGCTGGAAGTACAAGCGATGGTAGTATGGATTACCTCATTACCCCTGCTATGGACTTAAGAGAAAGTGATAACTTTAACCTCTATTTCGATTCTTATTTCGATGGTGGTTACGGTGAAACCGGTACTGTTGAGTACAGTCTTGACGGTGGAGCTACCTGGGAAGGTCCGCTTTACAATGCTGAGCCTGTTACCGATTGGACA
The DNA here is from genome assembly GCA_027011095.1 of Bacteroidales bacterium. GTDB lineage: Bacteria > Bacteroidota > Bacteroidia > Bacteroidales > F082 > B16-G9. The sequence continues at coordinate 11,082 of JALVAQ010000486.1, read as the reverse complement.
CCAGAGGTAGTTGACCTTTCAAGTCTTTCAGGTGCCACGGGTGCACGTCAGGTATGGTTTGCTTTCCATGCTAATGATAACGGAGAATGGGCTTCCGGTTGGGCTGTTGATAATGTAGCAGTTCACAATGGTGCTCCTGTTGTTCAATCATACATCGTTTCACTTGATGATGCATTTGTAATTGAATTACCCCCGGATCAGTTAAGCTATGCTTTTGAAGATTTGACCTATGGCCAAACTTACACAGCTGCTGTTCAGGCTAAATATGGTGATTTCTGTACACTTTCACCGAAAGTATATTACACATGGACTTCTTCATTCTTGTATCCTCCAAGAAATACCGGAGATGCTTATATCTATAATACCAACGAAGTTCCTGTAACATGGAATCCTCCGATGACAGACGATGGTATTCCTATGGCTGCTGCTCCAAGCACGGTTATTTATGAAGGACCTCAAACAATGGTTGCCAATGCTGACCAGGCTTCTACTGTTACTCGTATCAAATACGATACTCAGAATAACAGCCGTGATACCTGGGATTTACAGTTTAGCTGGCCTACATTCTATAACGATGGTGAAGCCGGTGTTGAATGTGACGGTAACTTTATTTATACTGCTCAGTGGAATGGTAGCAGATTCTCGAAATATACCTTAGATGGTACATGGGTAGAAGACTTTAACATTCCTGGAGTTAGTGGTGTTCGCGACCTTGCTTATAACGAGGCTGATGGTTATTTCTACGGTGCTGCTGCTTCAACATCAGTTTACCAGATGGATTTTGAAAACCACACCTTAATTAGTACAATCAATGCACCTACTGCTGTACGTGCTATCGCTTTCAACGATGATTCACAAACTTTCTACGGAAATAACTGGAGTACAGATATCACTGAGTTTGATATGACCGGTGCTTTCGTTTCCAGCTTTGCTCCCGGTGGATATAGCGGTATCTACGGTATGGCTTACGATAATTGGTCAGATGGTGGTCCATTCTTGTGGATTTACGATCAAGGTGCCAATAATCTTGTACAAGCAACATTACCTGATGGTACATTTACAGGTGTAACTGTTGATGTTCAAACAATTACAGGTTCTACTTCAAGTGCAGGCGGATTGTTTACACAACCCGGTATTGTTGAAGGTACTGTTACCATTGGTGGTAATGCTCAAAATGAAATGGTTTGGGGACTTGAACTGGCACCTTACAGTGGTGGCGGCGGCGGAAACGGCGGCGTTGTTCCTGCCGGACTGCTTTCATTTAACATTTATCGTGATGGTTCTATTATTGGAACCAAACCTTACAATGGTGAAGGTACAGAAGACGTACTTGTTTATGTTGACAATAACGTAATGCCTGGTACTTATCTCTATGAAGTATCTGCTGTTTACGACCTTGCACAGTTTGGCTTCCCGGGATCAACCGGAGAATCTGCACTTGATGGTCCTGATACAGTTACTGTAATTTGGGGTATGGATCTGCCATTCATGGAAGATTGGGCTAGTGGAAACTTTGATTTCAATAACTGGGTTGATACTATTCCTAACTGGAGAATCAACAGCCAGGTTGGTGATGATGCGCCTTCTGCTGAGTTTACATGGGATCCTCAGTTGGAGAACGACTATGCTGCTGCATTGGTTTCTGCTCCTTTAAAAGCTGATATGATTACCGAAGGTGATATCTGGTTGGATTACAACCTGAAACTTGACGACAGAAACGCTACCGGTGAAGAACATCTTAAAGTTGATGTTTATGATGGTACTGACTGGACTCAGGTAGCTGATGTTGCCAATAATGGAAGCTTTGGTTTCGCTGATGGCTTTAACCACATTAACATTACCAACTTTGCCAAGGGTAAAGTATTCCAGGTACGTTTTGTAGCTACCGGATTGAATTCATTTGATGTTGTTTCATGGTTTGTTGATAACGTAAGTATCTACAGAACTTGTGAAGCTCCAAGTGATCTTGACGCAACTAATTTTGATGTTGATCCTGGTGACGCAGATGGTATTCGAGTGATGTGGGAAGCTCCTTACATTCCACAACCAATCCATGATTGGATCCATTGGGATGACGGTACCAACTTCAGTGCTATTGGTTTAACTGACGGTGGCGACTTTACAGTTGCAGCTCGTTGGGATGCCGGTCAGTTATCTGACTATGATGGAACATTCATTACCAAGTTACAATATTTCCCTGCTACCACTGATTTCAGTAATGTAATCGTTAAAATCTGGACCGGAGCTAATGCTTCTAACCTGGTTTACGAAAATGACGTTACTGCCAGTGCTGTTGGCGGAATGTGGAACGAAGTTGATTTGGATACTCCTATTGCACTTGATGTAAATGATGAGTTATGGATTGGTTACACCTTGCTTGGCCAGGTTGCAGGTACATTCCCTGCCGGTACCGATGCAGGTCCTGCCATTGCCGGTTATGGTGATAAAATTACCACGGATGGTATTACCTGGGATAACCTTTCTGACTTTGGTTTGAGTTATAACTGGAATGTTCAGGCTTATGTTGAACAACTGACTACAAGTGTAGCTCCTGTTGCTCCTATAGTTGACCAAACCGTTTATAACACGCCTAAAGCAACCCTGTCACAAGGTGCTGTTGTTGAAAATGGTGTTAAGGCCAACACATCTGGAGATCGTTCATTTACCGGTTTCAAACTGTATAAGAGTGAAACAGGTCTTGAAGGTTCTTATGTTGAACTTGCCTCAATACCTTATGTTGATGGTGTTACTTCATATACATATGATGATGTGCCTGATACTACTTGGCATGTAGGTGATATTAAGTACTATAAAGTTAGTGCAGTTTGGGAAAGCGATATTGATGCTTGTGAATCAGCATTTGCACCTGCACTTCTGAACCCAACAGAGGATTTCATAGCTGTTGAAGTTCTTAAGGTTAATAACTTAATCGCTAACGTAACCAATGTATATCCTAATCCTGCAAGAGATAATGTAACTGTTACCTCAACCGAAGGAATGAATAAAGTAACTGTAATCAACTATGTTGGTCAGGTTGTTTATCAGAAAGCCTTCAACGGAGAAACAAGCATTAACCTTGCTACAGGAAATTACGATGCAGGTGTTTATGTAATTAGAATTGAAACTGCTGCCGGTACTTCCAACCAACGTGTTGTTATTACCAAATAGGTAAGTTGATTCTGATTGGCAGATAAACACTGCTGATACAATAAAAAGGGGCTGACCGTGAGGTTAGCCCCTTTTTTCATTTATTTTTGCCTCCTGTTAACTTGAGTGTATGATTTCAGTAAATGGTATTCGTAAGGAATTTGGCGGAACGCCTCTGTTTAGCGATGTGAGCTTTAACATTAATCCCAAAGAGCGGATTGGACTGGCCGGAAAAAACGGTTCGGGAAAAACAACGCTCCTAAATATTATTGTTGGGAACATTGGAATGGATGTAGGTGCCGTGGTTATTCCTGATGATGTCGCCGTAGGATATCTCCCGCAGGAAAAAGACCTTAAAAGCAACAATACCATTATTGATGAAATGATGCAGGCAGTATCGTTTATTGAAGGGTGGCAAAACGAGCTTGCTGCTTTGGAAAAGAAAATCTCAACTCGCGAGGACTTTGAATCGGGAAGCTATGCCCGGTTAATTGATAGACATCAACATTTAAGCGACAGGCTTTTGCTATTTCAGCCAGCTAAATTGCGTGGAGAAGCTGAAAGAATTTTATTGGGATTGGGTTTTGAACCGCAACTATTTAATAGTCCTGTAAGTACGCTTAGCGTAGGTTGGCAAATGCGTATTGAACTGGGAAAACTACTCCTTTTAAAACCTGAACTTTTATTGCTTGACGAACCTACAAACCACCTCGATATTGAGTCGATACAATGGCTTGAAAGATTTCTGCTCTCTTACAAAGGCTCGGTTATTCTGGTTTCGCACGACCGCGCTTTTTTAGATAATGTTACTAACCGGACTTTGGAAATCAATAATGGAAAAGTTTTTGATTATAAGGTTCCTTATTCACGTTATATCGAATTGCGCAATGAAAGGCTGGAACATCAAAAAGCGGCCTTTTCAAACCAGCAAAAGGAGGTGAAGGAAATTGAACAGTTTATTGAGAAATTTCGTTACAAAGCTACCAAAGCCAAGCAGGTTCAGTCGCGTATAAAGCAACTCAACAGAATGGATCGCGTTGAGATTGAAGATATGGATAAAAGTGCTATCCATTTTAAATTTCCAGATGCACCCCATGGTGGAAAAGTAACCATCGAAACCGAATCTGTTACTAAATATTATGGTAACAAGTTGGTGTTACAGGATATTAATTTTCATCTTTTGAGGGGAGAAAAAGTGGCTTTTGTGGGTAAAAACGGCGAAGGAAAAACCACCTTTGTTAAAATACTGCTTGGAATGATAGATTATAATGGTTCCGTTAAAAACGGACACAACATGATTGCGGCTTATTATACGCAGGATCAGTTGGAAATGCTTGATGTTGATAATACGGTTTTTGATGAAGTCGATAAGGTGGCTGTGGGTGACATACGAACCCGTTTAAAAAATATACTCGGTTCCTTTTTGTTTCAGGGCGATGATGTGAAAAAAAAGGTAAAGGTGCTTTCGGGAGGAGAAAAGTCGCGGCTTGCTTTGGCGAAGTTGTTACTTAGTCCCAGTAATTTTTTGGTGCTTGATGAGCCAACCAACCATCTCGACATGGTTTCGAAAGATATTTTAAAAAGTGCCCTGTTAAAATATTCGGGAAGCGTAATTATTGTTTCGCACGACAGAGACTTTTTGCAGGGGTTGACCTCAAAAGTTTATGAGTTTAAAAATCATTCCATAAAAGAGCATATCGGTGATATTTCAGAGTATTTAAGTAAATACAGGCAGGAAGAGTTAAAAGCTGCTGAGCGTAACGAAAAGGCCCAAAAACTGAAAGATGAACAGCCTTTGTCAGATAACAAAATGCTTTACAAGCAGAAAAAGGAGAAGGAGCGCAACTTACGCAAACTCAATAACCGGATTGCTGCCGTTGAAAAAGAAATTGAGCTGATTGAACAGGAGCTGGAAACGGTAAACACTAAATTAAGTAATCCCGAAGATTATAGCGATGAAATCAAATCGGGCTTATTATACAAAGCACATAAAGCCATCGAAGAAAAACTTGAAGAGGCCATGAACCGCTGGGAACTGCTTCACGAAAAGCTGGAAAAGCAATAAACCCAATTACTTAACACGGTTAACCATTCGCTCTGCAACTTTTCTTAATTCATTTTTCTTTTCCTGATCGATATTTACCCTGTTAAGGTATTCCATGCTGTCGTTAAAATACTTGTCAATTAGCAATTCAGTGTCTTTATCAACTTCCAGTTCGGAAAAATACTGCTTTACCGTTTTAATCTTTTGTGCTTCGTCCTGTTGTGGTTCGGTATAGAGCCTGATAAGTTCATTTCTGATTTTGTCATCAGCTTTTTCGAGTGCTTTAAGGTAGAGATAAGTTTTTTTGTTGGTTACAATATCTCCTCCGGTTTTTTTACCAAACACCTCCACATCACCATAGGTGTCTAAAAGGTCATCTTCAAGTTGAAATCCCAGTCCAATGGCAATTCCGAAATTATAGAGGTTTTCGGTATCTGCTTTGGATGCATTGCCCATAGAAGAACCTATTTTTAAACTGGAAGCGAACAGTACACCGGTTTTAAGCCTTATCATTTCGATGTATTCATCCACGGTAACGTCGTTTCTGTTTTCAAACTCCAGATCCAGTTGTTGCCCTTCGCATACCTCAATGGCTGTTTGGCTGAATACCGATAGAACTTCTCCGAGAATTTCTTTATCAGCCATTTGTGCATATTGATAAGCTTTGGCAAAAAGGGTGTCGCCTGAAAGAATAGCCGTATTTTGATTCCATTTTTTGAACACGGTTTTTTTACCGCGGCGTACGGGTGCATTATCCATAATGTCATCGTGGATAAGCGTAAAATTATGAAAAAGCTCAATGGCAATAGCCTGAGGCAACGCCTTGCTAATGTCGTTATCAAACAAGCAACAACCCATTAAAGTAAGGACAGGCCTGATACGCTTGCCTCCTAATTTAAGGGTGTATTCAATGGGTTCGTACAGTTGCGACGGGAAGCCGCCAAAGTTTTGTTTGGCAAGCTCCTTTTCGAAATATTGCGATAATTCACTTTGCGAATACATAGGTTATTTAATTATATCCAACAGGTACTTACCGTAGCCGCTTTTAACGAGTGGGTTGGCCACTGCGGTTAACTGTTCTTTATTAATAAATCCTTTACGGTAAGCTACCTCTTCAATGCAGCCGACTTTTAATCCCTGACGGCTTTCAACAATATTTACAAATTGTGATGCTTCAAGAAGCGATGTAAATGTACCTGTATCAAGCCAGGCTGTTCCCCGGTCGAGCACCCCTACTTTTAACAAACCTTTTTCGAGATAGTATTTATTTACATCGGTAATTTCATACTCTCCGCGGTCGCTCGGTTTAATGTTTTTAGCCACTTCAATTACGCTGTTATCATAAAAGTACAAACCCGGAACTGCATAGTTTGATTTAGGCTCTTTTGGCTTTTCTTCAATTGAGACGGCATTATAACCATCGTCAAATTCAACCACACCATATCTTTCCGGATCATTTACATGATAGGCGAAAACAATACCTCCAACAGGGTCGCTGCTGTCAACAAGTAGTTGCTGAAGTTTATTGCCGTAAAAAATATTGTCACCTAAAATAAGGGCAACTTTATCGTCTCCGATAAATTCTTCACCAATAACAAAAGCCTGAGCCAGGCCGTTTGGAATTTCCTGTACGGCGTACGAAAATTTACAACCGATGTTTGAGCCATCGCCAAGCAGCTTTTCAAAATTGGGCAGGTCGTGAGGGGTTGAAATAATTAGAATTTCATTGATACCGGCAAGCATTAAAATCGACAAGGGATAATAAATCATGGGCTTGTCGTAAACCGGCATAAGTTGTTTGCTTACTGCAATGGTAAGAGGATGTAAACGTGTTCCGGAGCCTCCTGCTAAAATAATACCTTTCATAATTATTGTTTTTTATTGTTGCCTTCTTTATTGTCGTCACCAAGTTCTTCAATGATAAGTTTATCAAGTTCAATATCTTCCTCTTCGTCAAACACCTCCATTAATGGTTCTTTAAACGATTTTGTTAGCAACCATTTATCCATGCTGAGCAGTAACGATGGTAGTACAAAAAGGTTTGAAAAAAGCGCTACCAGCAGGGTTGCCGATACAAGGTAGCCCAATGCCTCGGTTCCTCCAAACGAGGAGAGGGTAAACATTGAAAAGCCAAAAAAGAGGACAATGGCCGAATAAATCATGCTGTATCCGGTTTCCTGAAGAGCAAGTAATACCGATTTTTTTATTTCCCAATTGTTGTATTTAAGCTGTAGCCGGTACCGTGATAAAAAGTGAATAGTGCTGTCAACGCTGATACCCAAGGCAATACTAAAAATTAAAATGGTGGACGGCTTAATGGAGATGCCAAAATAGCCCATCATTCCGGCGGTTAAGATTTGAGGAATAATATTGGGAATTAATGAAATAATAATCATTCTGGCCGATGAAAAGATAAGCGCCATCAGCATTGTAATCACCACTATGGCTAATAACAAACTTGAAAACAGATTTTTAACCAAATAGTTGGTTCCCTTTAAAAATACAACACTTGTTCCGGTTAAGTGAACATCATATTTTTTTGGTGGGAAAATAGAATCAATTTTTGGGGTTAAGCTTTTAAGTATTCGCTCAATATCATTGGTGCCAATGTTGGCCATTTGTACTGATACCCTTGTGGTTTGAAGACTTGAATCGACAAACGATTTAAGCAACGAATTGCTGCCTCCCTTGTCAAGGGACGGAACATACGAAAGAATAAAGTTGCGTTCCTGATTGTTTGGCAGCGAATACATTTTCGGATTTCCCCGGTAAAAAGCCTGTTTGGCCGATTTAACCACTTCAACAATGGACAGTGGCTCTGAAAACTCAGGATAGGTTTTTAAAACATTTTGGAGTTTGTCAATCTTACGCAGGGTAGATGACCGTAAAATTCCTTTGGGTTTTTTTGTGTCGATGGTAATTTCCAAAGGCATCACCCCGTTAAAATTTTGTTCCAGAAATATTAAATCTTTATAAAGCACATCATCCTTTGAAATATCGTCAACAATGTTTCCTGTGGTTTTGAGTTTTGTAATGCCAAATATTCCTGCCACCAACAAAGTGCCTGTAACAATATAAATTACCGTTCGTTTTGTTTGAACAATATTTACTACGCGGTCGAGAAACCTGCTGATAATTCCTTTTTCAAGGTGTTTAAGGTGTTTGGGTTTGGGTTCCGGAAAAAAGCTGAACAAAATTGGGAGCATGAATAGCGATAAAAGATAGATAAGAAAAATGTTTAGTGCTGCAATGATTCCAAATTGCACAAGCAGTTGATTTCCGGTAATAATAAAAGCTGCAAAACCAACAGCAGTAGTGGCATTGGTAAGCAGATTGGCGTTGCCGATTCGTGAAATCATTCGCGACAGAGCTTTTACCTTATTGCCATGTTCGCGGTATTCGGTCAGGTATTTATTTAAGAGGAAAATGGAGTTTTCTACTCCTATAACAATAAGCAGCGGAGGTAATATGCCGGTTAAAATGGTAATTTTATAACCAAATAAAACTACAGTGCCCAGTGCCCAGATAACCGCAACAATTACCACAAGCATGGCAAAGAAAACAGCCCTTAACGACTTAAACAGAATAAACAATAATATAGAAGCAATAACCAGAGCCATTAAAACAAACAACAGCAACTCGTTTTGAATCATCTTGCTGGTAACGGTTCTGATATATGGAAGCCCCGAGTAATGTATTTTAATGTTGTATGTTGAGCCGTATTGGTCAATTTTTTCTTTAATTTCACTAATTAACGGGATTCGTTTTTTTGAGTTGATAACTGTTTTGTCCAACGTTATCATCATAAGGTTTACGTTGGTTTTTTTGTTGAAAAGCCTTCCGTTGTAGAGTGGCAGTGAATAAAGTACCTTTTTTACCGAGTCAACTTCTGCTTGTGAAACAGGGGGGTGTGCAAGAATTGGTTTAAAATCAAACTTTTTCAGGCTGTCGTTCCTTACAAGTGAAAATGCATGGGCAGCCGATACCACCCCTTCCACTCCCGGAATTTTAGAAACAGCTTGTGTTAAATCATACCACGACGTGAAATGACTGAGCGTAAACAGGTTGGAATCTTGAATAGCCACAAAAATAACGCTGCCATCCTGTCCGAATTGTTTTTTAAAATTTTTGTACTCTATATTTATCGGGTCATCGTCAGGCAACATCGATGCCATTTCGTACGACATTTTAATTTTTGAACCGGTATATCCCATGTAAATGGTGACAACAGCGATTACGCTTAAAACAATCAGTCTATACCTGAGGATAACCCTTACAATTACCTGCCACATAAATTTCCTTTCATAACGAAGCTACTAAAATAGGCAAAAATCTGCCATCATCCGCTTTTCATTTTCTTTCCTTTTTCAGGGATGGCAAATGTAATATTTTGATGTGACAATCCAATAGGCTGGGAATAATAGTTTAGCTTGCGATTTATGGGCTTAATTCCTATTTTATTGTTAAAGGTTTTATCAAACCGAATAGGACACTGATTAAACTGATCATTATGATTAAATTGATTATTTACTTTATCATAAAAAATCAGTTCTATCAGTCCAATCAGTGTACTATTAACCTCAGCTCAACTAAACAATAGGTTTCTAAATAAATTGTTACATCAAAATAGGAATTAATCCCAGTTAAGAATGTTATGAAGGTCGTACTCTTCGGGGTTTGGTAACCATTTTTTAGCCTCTTCATAATCGCTGGGTTCAATATATTGAAGGCCGTTTTCAATTACAAGCTTCGATTTTCCCTGTTTCAGGTCAACAAGCCGAGGTTTGATTTTACCGTTTTCATCTTCAACATCTTCAAGATATAAAGGCTCTATTTTTCCTCCCGGAGTGGCGGTAACCATACAGCCTGTTCTTCCCTCATCAAACAATTTTTTAACGCCATAACCCAATAAGCCGCAGTACATCAGGTCGTAGGCCACTGGAGCCACGCATCTTAATTCATAGCCCAGTTCAACGGGTCGGCTTTTTACTTCAAGGTTTAATTCTTTAAGTTTTTGTTGAAGTAAGACATTGTAAATATGTGCTTTACTTACGTTGCCCAGTTCGGGGTGGCCATGATTGTCGTAGGTAAAATTAATGCCTGAGTTTTCAATTTCTTTGTCATCCATAAAATGAAATACTCCTTCGCTGACAATGGAAACGCCGTATTGAATGCCCATTATTTTTCGTTTAACAATGGCGGATATCAGCAACTTGGTAATTTTATCAAACGTAACCTCGGTATTGTAAAACATCTCAGGAATAACAATCATAGGGAAGTGGCTTGCCGCACCAATACCGAATGCGAGATGGCCGGCTTCTCTGCCCATGGCTGAAATTACAAACCAATTGCCGCTGGTGCGTGCATCTTCGTATATGGTTTGAGCTATTCGTACGCCTTCCTGCTTAGCTGACTGGTATCCGAAAGTGGGAATGTTTGACGGCAAAGGAAGGTCGTTGTCGATGGTTTTCGGGACATGAATATTTTGAATATTTACATTGTTTTGCCTTAAAAATTTAGAAATCCGGTTGGCCGTGGAAGCTGTATCGTCTCCGCCAATGGTAATAAGTAGTTTTATTTCATTGTCTTTAAAAAAGTCGGTGCTAAATTCATTGTCCTTTGGTTTGTGTCTGCTCATTCGTAATGCTGAGCCGCCTTTGCGGTGAATGTCGTCGGCAAATGCAAAATCGATATCCACAGTGCTTCTGTTTCTGTTAAAAAGGCCTTGATAGCCATCGTGAATTCCAATTACGCGGTATCCGGCTTTTAAAAATACCATCGAAACCGAACTTATTACCGAATTAATGCCGGGAGCAGGCCCGCCACCACATAATATTGCTATTGACTGATTCATGTTGTTTGGTTTTGTTTTTTTGGAAACAAATGTACTC
>JALVAQ010000485.1 GCA_027011095.1 Bacteroidales bacterium | reverse complement strand
GTTTAGCCCGGAGATAAAAAGAACAAAAAAACCAACCCATTATGTACTTTAAAACAAACATTAAATTTTTACGAAAACGGCGCGGCCGCACTCAGGACGAGGTGGCTTTTGCCCTTAACATGAAACGCCCTACCCTGAGTGGTTACGAAAATGGCGTGGGACAGCCCAATATGGAAACCCTTGCAAAGTTTTCCGATTATTTTGGAGTCGCCATCGACACATTAGTAAAAGTAAATCTCACCACGTTAAGCGAGCACCAGCTTTCGCAGCTTGAAAAGGGGTACGACATCTACATTATAGGCAGTAAATTACGGGTATTGGCAACCACAGTAGGCCCCGATAATGAAGAAAATATTGAGCTGGTGGGCGAAAAAGCAAAAGCCGGCTACACCACCGGATTTGCCGACCCCGATTATATTCGTATCCTGCCCACTTTCAGGCTGCCGTTTTTGTCGAAGCAAAAAAAATACCGAACCTTTCAAATTAGTGGCGACTCCATGTTACCCATTCCCGATGGCGCTTATGTTACCGGTGAATTTATTCAGGACTGGCACACCATGCGCGACAGAGATGCATACATCGTGCTTACCCGTGATGACGGCATTGTTTTTAAAGTGATGGAAAACAAAATTAAAGAAGAGCACAAACTTACGCTTCATTCGCTTAACCCGCTTTACGAACCATACGATATTGCCATTGCAGAAGTAAAAGAGATATGGAAATTTGTCAATTACATCAGCCCCGAGCTTCCGGCTATAAATAAGATGAAAGAAAATCTGGCCGAAGAGCTTACCGAACTCAAAAAACAGGTAAAAGCCATTCAAATGAAATTGAACCTTTAATTTTTTAGCTGTTTTACGCATACTTCATGCAATACGCCATCATCGACATAGAAACAACCGGACTGTCGCCGGCAAAGGAAAAAATTACCGAAATTGCCATTGTGCTTCACGATGGCACAAAAATCACACAGGAGTTTTCCACACTTATTAATCCTGAGCGAAAAATTCCGTATCGCATCACGCAAATGACCGGTATCAGCAACCAAATGGTAAAAAACGAACCGAAGTTTTACGAAGTTGCCAAACAAATTGTGGAACTTACCGAAAACCGGATTCTTGTGGGACACAACGTAAGGTTCGACTATGGTTTTATCCGTGCAGAATTTAAAAGCCTCGGCTACGATTTTCAACGCAGCACACTGGATACTATCAAGCTTAGCCGCAAATTAATTCCGGGCAAACGCTCGTACAGCCTCGGTAAATTGTGTGCATCGTTGGGCATCGAAAACAGGGCACGGCATCGTGCCATGGGTGATGCGTTGGCAACCACCGAGCTTTTTGAACTGCTGCTTTCCCTCGAAAGTCATCCGGAAGAACTTAACCTAAAAGGAATGAATGCTTCGGTTAACACCTCTCTTGTAAAGAATTTACCCCAACAAACCGGCGTTTACTATTTTTATAATCAGAAAAATAAGCTGATTTATGTGGGCAAGTCAGTAAATATACATAGCAGGGTTTTATCGCACCTGAACAACAATCAGCACAAAAAAGCCATCGAAATGAAAAACGCCATTGCCAATGTTGATTATAAAATCACCGGAAGCGAGCTGGTGGCACTACTGCTGGAATCATCAGAAATAAAAAAACATCAGCCGTTATTCAATCGTGCCCAGCGTCGCACCTACTATAATTACGGACTCTATTCGTTTATCGATGATGAAGGCTACATCAATTTAAAGCTGATGAAAATTATTGATGAATTAAATCCCATTTACACCTATTCGTCCATGCAGGAGGGCAAAGAACATATAACCAATCTGACCGAAAGTTTTGAACTCTGCCAAAAACTAACAGGATTATACAACACCAAAGGAGCCTGTTTTCATTATCAGATACAGCAATGTAAGGGTGCCTGTTTAGGAAAAGAGCCACCTGAAAATTACAACTGGAGAGTTGGTGAGGCACTGGAAAACTACCACTTCGAGATACAAAACTTTTTTGTAATTGATACGGGGCGCACCCATGAAGAAAAAGCAGTAATTAAAGTGGAAGGTGGTAAATACCGTGGATTCGGATTTGTGCAAAACGATTTTACCAACATGCAGGCTTTACACGATTGCATTGACTTTTATAACGATAACCGTGAAGTACGTCAAATTATTAACTCGTTTATTAAAAGAAACCGTGTTAAGATTGTTGAATTTTAACCCATGAAAACAAAATAACCGGTTCAAAAGCTTATAGCCATGAACCGGTTATTATATTCCGGCTAAAATACTCTTTATAAATTAACGGCAACCACCTCTTTAATTTGAGGAAGCACCTTTTTTAAAGTAGCTTCAACACCGTTTTTTAAGGTCATGGTACTAAACGGGCAAGCACCACAGGCACCAGTCAATTCAACTTCAACCGTTAAATCATCGTTAATACCAACAAATTTCAAATCACCGCCATCCTGTTGCAAATAGGGACGCACCTGATCGAGTACGTTGAGTACTTTTTGTTCGAGTTCTTTATTTTCAGCCATAATACATTTTTTTAAAATTTGGTCAGAAGAGCTACAACTCTTCAACACGTTTTACCACGTTTTGAGCAATTTCCATAAACACATCCACAATAACGCCTTCACCTTCAAGCGAGATGGGTTTTCCGTTGTCGCCACTCTCTACCACCTTTTCAACAATAGGCACTCTGCCAAGAATAGGTATCTCAAGCTCTTTAGCCAACTCCTCGGTGGCACCCTGTCCGAAAATATAATATTTATGGTCGGGACAATCTTCGGGTGAAAAATAGGCCATATTTTCAACAATACCGAGTAACGGAATGGTTAGTTTATCCTGACGATACATCATGGCTGCACGCCTAACATCGGCAGTGGCCACCTTTTGGGGAGTGGTAACAGTTACTACGCCTCTAACAGGATACGACTGAGCCAGTGTAAGTTGAATATCACCCGTTCCGGGAGGCATGTCGATAACAAGGAAGTCGAGATTACCCCAATCGGAGTCTTTCATTAACTGATTAAATGCATTGTTGATCATCGAACCACGCCACATTAAAGCCTGATCGGGTTTAACAAAAAACCCCAGCGATAAAATTTTAATACCGTAATTTTCCAATGGAAGCATCACCGGCTTTCCCTCTTTTTCGTAAACACCGGGCTGTCCATCTTCTACATTGAACATAATGGGAACCGACGGCCCCATAATATCAGCATCCAAAATACCCACCCGATATCCGAGTTTCTTTAACGAAACAGCCAGATTAGCAGCTACTGTAGATTTACCAACCCCGCCTTTACCAGCATTAACAGCAATAATATGCTTTACTCCTGCCAGCGGGCCACGGCCTTTGTCGGCTTCCGAAACCGGCTTTACATCAATCTTTACATCATCGCCCAACTCCTGTTTAATGGTTTTTACCACAGAATTATAAACGATACCAACAGCAGGGTCGTCCAACTTTGGAAAAACAATGGTGATTTTAATGTCGTTTCCTTTGATGTCGATATCGTCGATCATATTTAAATCAACAATATTGTCTTTCTTTTCAAAGAAAATAACCTGCTTTAACGCATCAACCACCTCCTGCCTTCTAATCATTCTTTTCATTTAATTCTTATTTAGATTGAATAATAATTATTATATTTTAAACAGCAAAAGTATATAATTATTTAACATCCATATCATTTATTACCAATATTTATAATTCATTATAAATACGGTAAATTAACAATAAGTTTTATCTATTTTTGTGCACCAAAACCAAAACATATTAAAATGAACAAAACAATTATTGCAGTATTTTTTACCGTTTCCATTTTATTTTATGCTTGTAATAGCGTAACAAATCCGCATCATCAGGATAGCCATCAATCTGCGAATGCCGACACCACCACACACTATCCTCAGGAAAAGCATTTGAAAAACATCAAACAGTTAACCTTTGGTGGTGATAATGCCGAAGCCTATTTCAGCTTTAACGATAAGATGATTGTTTTTCAGGCTAAAAATAAGGCATGGGGTTCGGAATGCGACCAAATCTATTATTTTCGTTTTGCCGATGGCGACATGAAAGACACTGTTCCTACTATTTTAAGTAATGGCCTTGGAAGAACCACCTGTTCTTACTTTATGCCTGGCGACACAACGGTTTTATATGCTTCAACACGTTCGGGCGGAGATGCCTGCCCCCCGTTGCCCGAAAAACGCAGCGATGGAAAATATGTGTGGCCTGTGTACGAAGACTTCGATATATATGTAGCTAACTTAAAAGGAGAACTGATTGACACCCTCATTAAAAATCCCGGTTACGACGCTGAGGCAACACTTTCGCCACAAGGAGATAAAATTGTTTTCACTTCGGACAGAACAGGCGACTTGGAACTCTATACCTGCGATATTGATGGCAGCAACATCCATCAGGTAACCAACCAACTGGGATACGATGGTGGTGCCTTTTTCTCGCCCGATGGTAACAAACTTGTTTTCCGTTCATCAAGACCCAAAACCCCTGAAGACATCAAAATTTATAAAGACCTTTTAAAACAACATCTCGTTATGCCAACCGAAATGGAAATATACACCTGTAATGTTGATGGCAGTGATTTAAAGCAGGTTACACACCTTGGAAAAGCCAACTGGGCACCCTTTTTTACCCCTGACGGGAAACACATTATTTTCAGTACCAACCATGCCGGCACACGTGGTTTCGACTTTAACCTCTACCTGTGCGACCTCGACGGAAAGCATCTTGAACGCGTAACCTACGACAACATGTTTGATGCCTTCCCCATGTTTTCGTATAATGGTAAAAAGTTAATCTTTTCTTCCAGCCGAAACAATCACAACCAACACGGTATCAACCTGTTTATTGCTGATTGGGTGGAGTAGAATGAAAGGAAAGAAAAAAGAAAAAAGAAAAAAGAAAAAAGATAAAAGATAAAAGTCCCGATAACTATCGGGAAGATAAAAGTGGGCGCAATTAAACCATTAACCTTTAACCTTTAACTTTTAACCTTTTAAAAGGATGAACCGCGAAGAAAACAGAAAAAAAGTATTGGACAAACTAAAGGAGCTGGGCATTTCATACGAAATTTATGAGCATCCTCCTTTGGACACCATCGCCATTGCACAGGAGTATTGGAAGAATATAGATGCCACTCATTGTAAAAACCTGTTTTTTAGAAACCACAAAGGAAACAAGCA
>JALVAQ010000484.1 GCA_027011095.1 Bacteroidales bacterium | reverse complement strand
GCTTTGGGATATTTATAGGTGTAAAGCCGGGGGTAGAGTTTGCCGTAATAGGTTAAGGTATATTCTTTTACCTTGCTTTCGTTAAAATGGTAATAGGCAATTTTTTTTCCGTCGGGCGACCAAAAGAAACCCTTGGTAAAGCCGAACTCCTCTTCGTAAACCCAGTCGCAGGTTCCGTTGATAATTTCATTTACCTTGCCATCGGTGGTAATTTGCTGCTCTTCACCACTTTCGAGGTTTTTAATATAGATGTTGTTTTCGCGCACAAAAGCTACTTTGTTACCTTCCGGATTAAAATCGGCCAGTCGCTGTTTGCCGTTTTCGGAAAGTCTGCTGAGCTTACCCGTTTCTTCATCGTAAATATAGAAATTGGATTTTTTTGAATGGCGGTATATTGATTCGGTGGCAGTGGGGATGAGGAATTTGTTTTCATCTTTGTTCATAAAATATTCGCCAAGATGAATGGGGGTTTTTTTGCCTTCGGGAATTAGTTTTTCCTTTTGCAGAAGCACACCTACCGAATCGCCGGTTGCGTAATCGTAAACCACCAGCGAACCGGCTTTAATCATGGTAAACTGTTTGCCATTGCTAAGCGAATTGATGCCATGCACTGTTTTAGGATAAAACTTGTATTGGTGCCATATTTCGTCGAGGGTTATTTTCTTTTTTGTTTCCTGCGAAAAGGTAAATGTCCCTGTTAAAAGAATGATAACCAGGGTAAAAACAGTAATCTTTTTCATCTTATCGAATTGATTAATTTGACCGGTTCCGGGCAATGATTTTAAAACTCCAAAGATAGATGTTTTTATGAATTGCCGAGAAGCCATATTTTTCTATTTTTGCAATCCGCAAGCGGGACATTAGCTCAGTTGGTTTAGAGCACCGCCTTGACAGGGCGGGGGTCACTGGTTCGAATCCAGTATGTCCCACAAAGATAACTAAAAGGTTACATCATTCCCCGCGCGATTGCATCGCGTGGTAAGTTACTAACATGTACAGAAAAAACAATAACTAAAAAAGCATAATTTTGCTATATGAGCCGAATTTCAAGTTTTATAATCCGGCTATAACATGTTTGCAACCCGAATCAGCCCATCGGCTAACGTTCCAAACAACACCATTGTAAAAACAACCCGATAAAAAAGAAATTCCAATACTGAAGCTCCAAATTCCAAATAATAACCAATAAACAAAATCCAAAACCCAAACCTACCGGCTGATTCATCTTTGTAGCCAAAATAAAGCATTCATATTTTGGTAAATATTTTATGAGAGGAGATTGTCTCCTTAATAACTTGTTTGAATCAGCATCTTATTTGCACCCGCACTGCCGGACAGGTGCCTCAATGTTACTGTAAACACTCCTCCTTGCATGAAATTACGGAAGTCATCTCTTTTCTTTCATACATGTCAGGCATAATTCAGCCGCCGGCACTAACTTTAATCGTTTTCTTTCAATGGGTTTTCCGCATTGTTCGCAAATTCCATAATTACCTTCCTTAATTTTTTTCAAAGTTTTTTCTAAAATGGGAATAATGGTTTCCTGTTTGTATTTTGTGTAAGCCGAAACGTCACCACTTAACAGTTCATCTTGTATTCTTTCAGGATTTTTATACTTCGCTATCCTGCGTTCAATTCGGCGATATTGTTTTTCAATAAATTCTTTTTCCATTTTTCTATTTCCTCTCCCTGTTCTCCATCCTGTCCTTATCCTGCTCTTTGCTGTCGCGAAGCATGTCGTCAACATTATCCATTTCGGGTGCGTTTTTAGCAGCTTCCCAGTCGAATCGTTCATCAAGCGGGCCGTAGGCTTTTTCGGGATTGAAAATGTTGGTGTCTATGGGTACTGCATTGTACGGGGCGAAGTCGGGTTTTGAAGTAAAAAAATCAGCCATGTCGGTGGCAGATGCATCGTATTGATTGAGGTAGGGCAGTCCCATTATGTTCCAAAAGGTTTTAAAAATGCTGCCAAAACTATAATGCACATGACTTACGTAATTTCGTTTTACCCACGGTGAAATCACCATTAATATACTACGATGGGCATCCACGTGGTCCACACCGTTTTGTGCGTCATCTTCGGTAATAACAATCATCATGTTTTTCCAGTAGGGCGTGTGCGAAAGAAATTCCACAATTCTGCCTACGGCCAGGTCGTTGTCGGCCATGTAACTCTCCCTGAAAGGATACCCTGCTTCAGGGCGGTCGCCGGCACCATGATCGTTGGGAATGATAACGGTGATGATTTCGGGCAGGGTGTCAGCGGAGGAAATCCATTTGCTGTTGAACTCCTTGATAAACCGGTCGATTCTGAACTGATCGGGGATGGCGGTGTTATAGGTGGGGTACATTCGCGATGTCCTGCTGAAAAGCGGCTGTGGAACAGGGTAGTTAATAATATGTTTCAATCCTGTGTATTTGTATTCCGGTTTGTATAAAGCAGGCTCGAACATGATGCTGAAACCAAAATTGTAAAAGTCGATTTTGTTGCGTTCGAGATGATCCCACAAAGAACCTTCTTCGTTATAATCTTCGGGATAAACCGCACCTGCAGCTCCGTTCATGGCAAAAATGCCCGGTGCTTTTGAATCCTCTTTGAAATAGCGGTTGCCTCCGTAACTTGCCGGAGTACATGTTTCTACCCATTCGTTGGGGTAAGTGTTTACCAGCCAGCGGTGGCCATCGGCTGATACATCCGAGTCCACATAAAAATTATCGGCAAAGGCAAACATACGGGCAAGTGCCAGATGGTTGGGCATAACCGTAACATTGTGCAACGAGTCGGTTTTATCATGGTTATGAAAAGATACGTTTATACCATATCGAGCCAGCGATGAATCGCCGTCAGCACTTTTTAATCCGCCAAGTACCTCATCATAGGTTCGGTTTTCTTTGGAGATAAAAACAATATGCCTGATGGGACTTTGAGCTACACCAGGATAAAGCGGAACAGGGTTGTTGCCACGAAGTTGCAATAACGAGTCGGTTGCTTTTACAAACTTGTAATTGTTGGCAATAACCTGTGTTGTCATTTGTTGCAAGGCCTCATCCGTGGGGATATCAATCACCTGAACCGTACCTTTCATCAGCGAGCCAATGTAGCTTCCTTCGGGTCCTGTTTTAAAATTTTTGCCACCATTTGGGCCGCTGCCATACCCTTTGGCATTGGCAATTATTAATTTTTTGCCGTCGTTGGTAACTTTAAGTTTTGCCGGAAACCATCCCGTTGGAATATGCCCCAGAACTTCAAACTCCGGAATGCTTATCACTGCCACCGCATTGATACCCGATTCGGCAACATACAACCTTTTTTGATCGGGGCTTAATGCCAGGCCAAAAGGAATAATCCCTCTGAAATGTTTTAGCCGCTCATCGGGAATAAGTTTGATGGTTTTAACAATGGTATCCGATTTTACGGAAATAACCGAAATATTGTCGTTGTTACCGTTGCTCACAAAAACGTACTCTTCTGTGGCCACCACCGAGTTAGGACTTGAACCGCCTACTGCCGGAAAATCCTCCACCATGGAACCCACTAGGTGGCCGGTTTTTATTTTAGAAACGACCTTTGGATGGGCGTTGTCCTGTAAGTCGATGGTAAATAGCGAAAAGGCATCAATGTGGTTGGGGTCGCCAAGGCCGGGAATAGTGATGGTGTCGTTTTTAATGCCCTCTTTCATCTCCTTTGACCGGTAGGCAAAGGCCGGGAAGTCGATGGGTGTTATTTTGTTGCTGTCGGCTGACTTTATCCATCCATACTGAAACATACCCACATTGGCCACATAAATTTTCTTTTCATCGGGTGAAAGCTGAATACCGAAAGGGTAGCGTCCCACGGGAACGGAGTGGGTCAGTCTTTTGTTTTTGGTGTCAACAACCACCATTCTGAAACCAATTTGGTCAACGGCGTAAAGGGTTTTTCCGTCTTTTGTTAATACCATGTCGCCAATGTATCCGTCAGTATAGTCCACGCTGTCGGAAACATAAGAGCAGTCGATGCTTCCCTTTGGTTTTCCTGTGTTGATATCAAAAAGGTAGATTTTATTTTCTTCGCCACCCGATACGTAAACGGTTTGGTTGTCGGGCGAAATGGCAAGCCCCATAAACACCGATGCAAGTACTCCTTTGTCGGTTTCGGCTCCGGGAGGTACCTGCATGACTTGCGGATTTTTGGATTGCAGGTTTTTAATGATGGTGATGGAAAGCGGTTTAATACCCGAGTTGGCTGTAATGGCAATGGTTCCATCGTTGCTTACCACCAATCCGTAAGGATGGGGTGCTGTAATAATAGATTTTCCGGCAGGTGTAATAAATCGTCCGTTGGGGATAACGGTTTTTCCGGTTTTGTTAATATGGGTGGGTAGCGTTCCGGCGGGAGCGGTAAGCAGCCAAACGCTCTTTTCTTTTTTTTGTTGACATCCTGAAAAGAGAGCCGATATAATAAGGAACAGGATAATTTTTTTCATCGGACAGTTGGATTTTATTTTGGTTGACTAAAGTAAAATAATATTTAACAATCGAAGATAGTATAAGCTACAATTTTGGGTTGAAGTTGTTTAAAATAAGGTAAAACTCAAATAAAACAGTGTAGTTCATTTTTACCTACCTTTGTCGCCATGTCAATAGGAGATAAAATAGTTACCCATCCCGGAGTGGTAAAGCAGATTGAGGGCGGAAAAATCAGTGTGTCGGTTATCAGCAAGGCAGGCTGTGCTTCGTGTCAACTAAAAGGTTCGTGTTCGGTGGGTGAAGTGGAAGAGAAGGTGGTGGAGATGAACCTTCCCAAAGGATTCAGTTTTAAAGAGGGACAAATGGTAACGGTTGAAATGAAACAATCGCTGGGTACTTTTGCCGTTTTGCTGGGTTATTTTTTCCCGTTTCTATTGGTAGTGCTAAGCTTGATAATATTCCTGAATCTTGGCCTTGATCAGGGGTTGGCAGGAATCTTCTCTCTTTTATTACTTGTTCCTTATTATGGCTTGCTTTATTTGTTAAAAGACTTTTTTTCTAAGAAATTTCAATACAACCTGTATTAGCTTTGGGTGGAAACGATAATGATTAGAACTCCTTTTTACTCCGGGGTTCACCCCGGAGAATAAAAGGGGTTGACAGGTTTAATAGTTGCTTAACTTTAAAACTACAGAAATCTATCTGTAAATTTTCCCTTTATTGTGTTTGTGCAGCATCGGGATATAAAGTTCTACAAATTGTACTAAAACCGGTTCTTTTATACC
>JALVAQ010000483.1 GCA_027011095.1 Bacteroidales bacterium | reverse complement strand
GTATATTTTTGATAACCTTGAGGGATACGAAGATTTTGCCAAAAAAGTACAGCCCGGCGACATTGTTATCACCGGAAAAAACTTTGGTGCCGGAAGCTCGCGCCAGCAGGCTGTTGACGGGTTTAAAGCCCTGGGCGTTTCGGCCATTCTCGCCGAATCGTTTGGCGCCATTTACGAACGCAACGCCATCAATGCCGCCATGCCCATACTAACTTACGACAATCTTAAAGATGCGGATATTGAAAATGGCGACACAGTCAGGGTAAACTTCGAAACCGGAGCAATATTAAATGTTACCAAAAACAAAACGGGAAAAATAAATGCTTTTTCCGAAGTTCAGATGGAAATATATCGTAATGATGGACTATTTTAATTTATAAAAACAAAAAGATGAAAAGACCATGATTAACAAGTTAAACACACTGGAAAATGATTATCCGACCCTGTAAGGGTCGCATATAAATAGCCCGGGGTGAAACCCCGGGTAATAAAATCGTGGTAAATTGTTTTGGCGAGATTTTTGGGTTTTTCCAAAAATCGTGACAAAACATAAAAGAAAGAAGTTCAATAAAATACAAAATTATATATGAAAAGCGTAGCAGAAAAGTTCGTAAGATATGCCAAAATAGACACGCAATCCAACGAAGAATCCAGCACAACACCCAGCACCGACAAGCAGTTTAACCTTGCCAACCTGCTTGTTGAAGAGCTAAAGTCCATGGGGCTTACCGATGCTGCTGTTGACAAAAACGGGTACATTATGGCTACCTTGCCATCCAATATGGATAACGAAGTGCCTGTAGTAGGATTTATATCACACATGGATACGGCACCGGATGCCTCCGATGAAAACGTAAACCCTCAGTTTATCGAAGACTATGATGGGTCGGATATATCACTTGGCGACAATGCTGTACTTTCGCCGGCAGATTTTCCCGAATTGCTCAGCTACAAAGGCCAAACAATTATTACAACCGATGGCACCACCCTGTTGGGTGCCGATGACAAAGCCGGTGTTGCCGAAATAATGACGGCGGTTGAATACCTCGTCAATCATCCCGAAATAAAGCACGGCACCGTTAAGGTTGGCTTTACCCCCGATGAAGAGATAGGCCGTGGTGCCGATAAATTTGATGTTAAAAAGTTTGCCGCCGACTTTGCTTACACCATTGACGGAGGCAGAATTGGAGAGTTGGAGTACGAAAATTTTAACGCCGCAGGACTTACCGTTACCGTGTCGGGAAGAAATGTCCATCCCGGCACGGCTAAAGATCAGATGATTAACGCTATTACCATTGGCATGGAATACGACCGAATGTTGCCACACAACCAACGTCCCGAACATACCGAAGGCTATGAAGGCTTTTTCCATCTGATGGACTTTCAGGGAACGGTTGACAAAGCGGTTTTACGCTACATCATCCGCGACCACGATAAGGTAAAGTTTGAACAAAAGAAAATGCTGGCAAGCCATACCGCCGGGTTTATCAACGAAAAATATGGTAAAGTGGTGGTTGCAACGGAGCTGAAAGACCAGTATTTTAACATGAAAGAAAAAATTGAACCTGTAAAATATATTGTTGACATTGCCGAACAGGCCATGCTCGATGCCGGTGTAAAACCCGTTAAAAAGCCCATCAGAGGGGGTACCGATGGTTCAAAACTTTCGTTTATGGGATTGCCAACGCCCAATATTTTTACCGGCGGGCACAATTTTCACGGTATTCACGAATACATTCCGGTTCACTCCATGGAAAAAGCGGTGGAAGTTATTGTTAACGTGGTTAAAAATGTAGCTAAAATTTAAACCGGTAACCCATTCGGATTTGCCTGTTAAAATGGTATAGCTCACCTATTAACTGCATTTCAAATGTCTTTCAGATTGCAAATCTGAAAGAGCGTGGTCATCTTTCAGGTTGCAAACCTGAAAGAGCATACTTGGTATAAAACCAATATTAAAGCTCGTTCAGGTTTATAACCTGAATGAGCATACGTTACCCTCACCGGTTTCCGTCCATCACCTCAAAAACAACTTTTCCTGTTTTCCGCGCTTTTGGAACAGGCATTCATAACGTACTGTATGCCAGCCTTAATATTTTATTACAGGGTGTCCCGATAATTTTTATCTAAAATAACAGGTTTCAGCGATACTATCCCAAAAAGTGTGTAAAGTGCATCTCCTGTTTTCCGCAATGCAACACCCTAAAAATTTTTAAGGACAATTTCGTATAGTTCCTGCTGCTGTTCATCCATACCCAAGAGTTTCTGCTTTATTTGTTTTGACTCGGGTAACTGATAGGTTATCT
>JALVAQ010000482.1 GCA_027011095.1 Bacteroidales bacterium | reverse complement strand
ATATTATAATATTATGGCAAATCTCGAAACATCATGGATGGGGTTAAAACTCAAGAATCCAATAATAGCAGGAAGTTCAGGACTTACGAATTCGGTTGAAAACATTGTGGAGCTGGAGCGAAACGGAGTTGGGGCGGTGGTACTCAAGTCGTTATTTGAAGAGCAAATTGCTAACAAGGTAAACAATACAATGGAGCAGGGAGAGTTTGCCAATTACTATCCCGAAGCAGAAGATTATATCAGGAATTATACGCATGGTAACGATTTATCGGTTTACCTCGAGTTGATTCGTTCCGCCAAACAGTCTGTTAAAATTCCTGTTATTGCTTCCATCAATTGTGTTTCCGACAGCAACGATTGGGTTTCGTTTGCCAAAAAGGTTGAAGATGCCGGTGCCGACGCCCTTGAGTTGAATATTTTTATTCTTCCTTCCGATCCGGAAAAGTCGGGCGAGGAAAATGAAAAAGTTTATTTTAAAATTATCGATAAAGTAACTAAAGCGGTTTCCATTCCCGTTGCTGTAAAAATTAGCTATTATTTTTCGGGGTTGGCGCAGTTTATTACCAAACTTTCGTGGACAGGCATAAAAGGTATTGTATTGTTTAACCGCTTTTTTTCTCCCGATATCGACATTGACAAGATGGAAGTAAAAAGTTCGTTTGTTTTCAGCAACCCGTCGGAGTTAGCCATTTCGTTAAGATGGATTGCCATGATGTCGCATCACGTTAAATGCGAACTGGCTGCCTCCACCGGTATTCACAGCGGTGAAGCGGTTATAAAGCAGTTGCTTGCAGGTGCCGAAGTTGTTCAAATTGCTTCGGTGTTATACAAAAAGGGATTTAGCGAAATTGGTATTATGAACCGTGTTCTTGAAGAGTGGATGGAAAAGAACAACTTTAATTCGTTGGATGATTTCAGAGGAAAATTGAGTATTGCTGAATATGAAAACCCGGCAGCCTACGAAAGGGTTCAGTTTATGAAGCACTATTCGGGAATTGAATAGTCCGGTTATATTTAAACCCTGATCCGGATAAATCAGAAAAGACAATTTGCTAATTCACCTTAAGAAATCTGGAAAATATGCGATACTTTATGTATAATAGGTATTGTATAGGTTGATGCGGTTTTAAAGGCCGTTTATTTGTTTTTTTCCTGTAAAAACAGCCTCGCCGCATGGTTTATCGATTGCTGTACAGGTGTGTAGGAGTAGTTTATTTCTTTCAAAAGTTTTTGACTGTCGTAAGCATAAACCTGCTGAGCGGTTCGTGCCGTCTCTCTAGTAACCAAAGCAGCTTTGCCCGTTAAAAGTGATTGCACCTTTGAAATCCTCCAATACAATTCGCTTAAAAAAGCCCCTGCTTTATGGTTGGGTGGGGTAACGTTTAATGCTTCAGCCATCCAGGTAAAAATTTGCTGCCAGGTAACATTTTCAGAGTTAATAATAAATTGCTCACCCCATAAATTGCTTTCCATTAGCAAAACCATTGCTTTCGCCACATCATTTACATCTACAAAACCGGTGGCACCTTTGGTGTAAAATTTTAATCCGTTGTAAACCGTTTGAAACAGTTTTGAACTTCCGGTATTCCAGTCGCCCGGGCCGAGAATTACCGAAGGATTTACAATAACGGCATTCAGTCCTTCATGTATTCCCCGCCACACCTCTCGTTCCGACTCAAACTTGCTTATGGAATACGCCGATGGTTTAACAGAGCTTGAGAAATGGGTTTTCTCGGTAACAGGTTTTCCCCCTGATGTTCTTCCCAATGCGGCAATGGAGCTTACATGGCATAGTTTCTCAATATTTTGCTCCAGTGCCATATTAACCACATTGGCGGTTCCCGAAACATTAGTTTTAAACATCATTTGCCGGGTTTTCGGTTCAAATGATACCATCGCGGCAGTGTGATATACCTGGGTGGCACCTTTAAAAGCATCACGTAATGAGTAAATATCCAACACGTCGGCGGTAACCCATTCAATTTTTGATAAAAGAGACTCAGGGGTTTTATCGTAAAACGAAAAAACTTTATGAACAAGTTGTAGTGAGGATTGCTCTCTTTTAATGGCTTTTACAGCCTTGCCTGATGAAGTGATGTGATAAAGAAGATGTGCTCCTAAAAAACCTGTTCCGCCTGTTACTAAAATCATGCTGCTAAATTAATTAAAAAGCGGAATTAGCCTTCTTATTTAAAAAGATTAAAAATAATCAGGTTTATGTTTTGATTATCGCTATTTTTGCGACACTTATAAAAACACAGCGTAAAATGAAATATGATATTATTGTTTTGGGTTCAGGACCCGGTGGATATGTTGCAGCCATACGTGCAGCACAGTTAGGTAAAAAGGTTGCAGTGGTTGAGAAAGCCGAAATAGGTGGTATTTGTCTTAACTGGGGATGTATTCCCACCAAAGCATTGCTTAAAAGTGCCCAGGTTTATAATTATGCCAAACATTCGGCAGAGTATGGCGTAAACATTGGCGGTAACATTACAGCCGATTTACCTGCCATGGTAAAACGAAGCAGGGGAGTGGCCGAAGGTATGAGCAAGGGGGTTCAATACCTCTTTAAAAAGAATAAAATTGAATTAATCAACGGGTTTGGCAAAGTGCTTCCGGGTAAAAAGATGGAGGTTACCGATGCTGATGGAAAGGCAACGGTTTACGATGCCGACAACATTATTATTGCCACAGGTGCTAAAGCGCGCCAACTGCCAAATTTGCCCATTGATGGGAAAAAGATTATCGGTTACCGGCAGGCGATGACCTTGGAAACAATGCCAAAAAAGATGGTGGTAGTGGGTTCGGGAGCCATCGGGTCGGAGTTTGCTTACTTTTATAACAGCCTCGGTGTTGAGGTTACATTGGTTGAGTTTTTCCCAACCATTGTTCCGTTGGAAGATGTGGATGTTTCAAAACAACTTGCCCGATCGTTTAAAAAGGCAAAAATGAAGGTGATGACCGATTCTACCGTTGAAAAGGTGGATACTTCGGGAAAACTGTGTAAGGTAACCATCAAAACCAAAAAAGGCACCGAGGAAGTTGAAGCTGATGTGGTGCTTTCGGCTGTGGGCATCGAAACCAATTTGGAAGGTATCGGCCTTGAAGAGGTGGGAATAAAAACCGAAAAAGGTAAAGTGTTGGTGGACGATTTTTACAAAACCAATGTGGATGGATACTACGCCATTGGCGATATTGTAAAAGGGCCTGCATTGGCTCATACCGCCTCGCATGAAGGAATTACCTGTGTTGAAAAAATTGCAGGCCTCGATGTGGAACCCATCGACTATGGAAATATTCCTGCGTGTACTTATACCTCTCCCGAAATTGCTTCGGTGGGAATGACCGAAAAACAAGCCAAAGAGGCGGGATATGAAATTAAAGTGGGTAAATTTCCGTTTACCGCATCGGGAAAAGCCAGTGCTGCCGGTAAAAAGGACGGTTTTGTAAAGGTTGTTTTTGATGCCAAATACGGTGAGTGGCTGGGATGCAGCATGATTGGTGAAAATGTTACCGAGATGATTGCAGAGGTAGTGGTTGCACGTAAACTGGAAACCACCGGTGAAGAGATTATTAAGTCGGTTCATCCGCACCCAACCATGTCGGAAGCTATAATGGAAGCGGTAGCCGATGCTTACGGCGAGGTGATACACTTGTAAATGAAAGATTGGAGATTGGTGGCTTATATGGAATCATCAATCTCCGCTCTTAATTGCCGGATTTTTTAAACAACCGTTTAAGTTCAATAATATCTGCCCGGGAAGGGATAAGTTTAATCAGTTTTACTCCGGTTTGGTTTTTAAACAAAATAAAGTTATACAACATTGAAATTAAGTAACTTACCGAAACTGCACCGGCAGCACCATAAAAACCATATCCGGGAATCAGCAATAGAGCAAGAACCAATACTACCGAAAACCCTATTATGTTTGCATATAAATTTATTTTGGGGTTTCCCATCCCGCTAAAATAATGGGCAAAAACAGCGTTGGCTGCCAGCGCAATTACGCCTGGGGTTAAAAGCAACACAATGGGCTTTACATCTGTAAAATCAGCACCTAAAATCCACACATAAATGGGGACGGGCAGTAACAGCATTACCAACAACCCCAAAATGGTTAAAATCACCGATACTTTTAAAAGCTTTACGGTTATTTCTGTGGCATATTGATTATCGGTAGTGTTTGAAAGTTTAGAAAACTGTACCAGCGAAATACTTTGTCCTATCAGTTTTAATCCTTCGGTAAGTTGGGTGCCTGCAGTAAAAACTCCCAACGAAGAGAGTCCGGTAAAATATCGAACCAAATAATATCCAACCCGCTTGTTGCCGATAAACAGGATGTTTGCTACCGAGGTTACAAAACCAAAACGAAGAACCTGTCCGGCAGTCTTTTTAAGTGCGTAGATATGTATTTTTTTTTCGTTGTAAAGCACGCCATATAAACTTGCAGCCACTCCAAAAGCATACGAAGCGTACATGGCCATAACATACGAACCAACCGTTTTTTCTTTTTTTACATAAATAAGAAACGCAAATACAAGAAGCAGAATGAACGTTTGTGTGGAGAATAAAATATTATAGGTTTTTATTTTTTCCTTTCCCAACAGCAGGTTGTAGTGTGTGAGCATGTAAGCACTTATGGTTGTAAGGGTAAGGATATGCATTTCGTAGCCTGCCGGAACTGCCATATGATACAATTCGGGAAAGGCAAAGCTCATAAGATTAAAAAGTAAAGCAAAACCGATAATAACAACAATTATCCAGCTGTATGAAATAAACATAAGGTTTGCCACCGAGGTGCGCGAAGCAAAATAAATAAGCGCACTTCCGGCAAAAAGCTCAACAAAAAGCTGAATAATATTAATGTCCAACAGTATTAACCCAATGGTACCCATTCCTTTACTGCCCAGATTATGCGTAATCATAAACAGTATTACAAAGGTAATTACAGCATTAATTAGTCGTGCCCCGGCTGTGCCTAGTATTTTTTTAAACATTTGCGGTTATTCTGAATAAGCAACAAAAGTAGTAATTCGAGCGAAACCAACTAAAAAAAACTTATTCCTGTTTTGATGCGTTAACTAATGTAGGGCTAATTCCTATTTTGATGTGCTGACACCATTATAGAACCGATAGAGTGTTGTCGGATTTTGTTGCCCGGGACTTTGTCAAAGTTGCTAATAATCTTAAAAAAAACCCTGTGTTAAATCTCCGCTCACAGTTTGCAACTGTGAGCCACCGCTAATCATTCTACTCACAGTTTGCAACTGTGAGCCACTAATTGCCACTAATCCACAATAGTTTCCTTGAAAAGTTTATCTTTGTATAAAGCTTTTACCATGGCATTGGATATTCAAACTCTTTTTTACAAAAAAATAAAACGACAAAAGTTTAACCGGACAATCGGATTGTTTGGTGCTACTACCATTGGTGTTGGTTCGCTTATGGGAGCCGGCATTTATGTGCTTATCGGCGAAGCGGCAAAAATAGCAGGCCCGTCGTTGGTTTTTTCCTATTTGCTGTGTGGGTTACTTGCTTTTGCTACTACTTTGCTGTATGCCGAACTGGCACGCATTGTTCCCCGGTCGGGCGGTGGTTACACCTATGCTTACGATGCCTTAGGAAGCATAGGTGGTTTTACAACCGGATGGTTTCTGGCTTTGGGAAGCCTTTTTGCCAGCGGCATTTATGCCATCGGGTTTGCCGAATACAGTGTAGCGCTTACCGGAATTAAGCTAACGCCATTTGAAATAAGATTGATAGCCGTTGTTATTACCATGCTGTTGGCGCTCATTAATTTACGGCCTAAAAAAAATGGGAAATTCAACTTGCAAAGCTGGATTATTTGGGGTAACGTACTAATTTTAGCTTTTTTAATTGCCGTATCTTTTTTTCATTTAAACCCCGAAGTAGCCAAACCGGTTTTTCCGGAAGGATTTGGCGGAACCTTTGGCGCCATATCCATTATCTATATTTCATTTTTCGGGTTTCAGCTAATTGCCAATAATGCTGACGAGATTATTGAACCCGAAAAGACCATCCCGAAGGCTATGAAGTTATCGATGATTATCAGTATTGCCCTCAACTTGCTGGTGGCCATTGCAGCCATTATGACCATACCATGGAAAGAGCTTTCCGAAAGTCAGGCTCCCCTGGTATTGGTGGCCAACAAGGTGCTTAATGGAAAGGGATGGGTAATAATTTCTGTAGGCGGCATTTTAGCATCGTTGGGTGCTTTAAGCAGTACGCTGGTTTCGCAAAGCAGGCAAACCTATGCCATGGGAAAGGATAAATTTTTCCCCGATTCAATGGGAAAACTCGACTCTAAAACAAATCAACCGAAAATGGCATTGCTGATAGGTGCAGGGTTGGTAGGGCTGATTTTGCTTTCGTTCGATGTCAACTTTATTGCCAAAGCGGCCAACTTCAGCCTGATTCTGTCGCTGTTGCCTGTTTCGCTGGCATTGTGGAAAATTTACCGGGACAACCCGTCCGTTAAACCCAAAGCCAGGTGGAAACGCTATCTTCCGCATGCTACCCTGCTTATTAATTTGGGGTTGCTGATGAGCCTTGGTATTGTATCGTTGGCATTTGGGCAGCAGCTTGCCCTTGTGGGTGCCGCCATCTATTTTTTCTACTCCCGAAAAAGAGAGAAAAAGGGTAAAGAGGGGATGAATATTGTACTGGCCGACAAAAAAAAGTTTTCACTTTTCAGCACCAACAAGGTTATTGTTACCATGTCGAACCCCGAAACACAAAAGGCTCTGTTGCTGTTTTCCGATACACTTTTGGCAAAAAAAGGTGGCGAAGTTGTGGTGCTTGCCATTAAAAATGTACCCTCCAATGTGGATTTTTACGAAGCGCTTTCCGATGCAGGCGAAACGTTGGAGGTTATTAAGCGCAGTGTGGAACTTGCTAAAGATAAAAATATTAAAATACAGCCTGTTGTAAGGGCATCGCGCGATGTGGCTCTGGGAATTATTGATGCCGCCGAAGAGGTTAAAAGCCACCTCATTGTGATGGGATTTCCAAAACCGCAACTGGATGGAAAACCGGGAATACTCATCAAGGTTTTAAAAAACAGCTATACCGATGTTATTGTTTTAAACCTGAAAATAAAAAGTGAAGATTTTAAACCTGAAAAGGTGGGCGTTTATGTTCACGATGCGGCCAATTTAAACCTGATGCTGATTAGTGCTACCGCCATTGCCGAAAAGAACAATGCAAAGGTGATTTTGAATGCTTATCTGCCCGAAAAACATAACAAAAGACAAAAGGCCAGAGTTGATAAAATGATGATTGAGAGCTTGCAGACTTTTAATTCCCCGGCACTATATCAAATTAATGTTAACATCAGCAATAATCCGTTGGAAAATTTAATTTTAGAGTCGGCATCGCTTGATGTTTTAATTGTGGGTACTGAGCAATTGGGCAACGAAAATAAATTTGAACATTCCTTACCTTTTCAGCTGGCTCGAAGGGCACATTGTTCGGTAATTTTGGTTAAATCGGTTAGCCGGTTTAAACGGTTGCTTAAAAGTATTTAAAGCTAGAACACTCCCCCTATGGCCTGCTTTAGAAAGTCAGGCCCCGGTGTTTAGCGGGTAACTATACCGGGGGGTTGACATGTACCCGGGCCTGTCCGGTTTGCCCGTAAAAAGAATATGATTACATTTGTAGCACAAGCAATAATAATTATAACGGCAGCCCCTCAATGGCAATAAAATAACATCAATTCGGTAATAAACCCTATTGCTGTTAATATTCTCTGAGCCGATGTCATCTAAACTAATAAAACAATGAAAAAGTACCTCTTTACAGCTTTAATTTTAGTGTTGAGTTTATCTCAGGTAATTTCTCAGGCAATTATTATTAACCATCAAACAGCTACCCTGTCGTCGATTCCGGACAATTGGATTGATAGTGCAAAAGTGAAATTAAAAGTAACCTATCAGCATACTTCTCACGGAAGTCAGCTAGTTAGCGGAATTGAAGCCATTGAAGTAACTTATGGTGGCGTTTACAATTTCACATCATCCGATTACGGTTTGGATCCATCGGTTTTCTTAAACGATTACGGTATGCCCGGTGCTCCCGATTTAGGCCACAATGGCGATTTAGCCTGGCGCGATGCCACCTTTGAAATTTTGAATGACCCCGACTGTAACCGTAATGTGGTTATCTGGTCGTGGTGTGGTGGCGTGAGTGATAATGATTCGGCGGGGATATATGCTTACCTTAACGCCATGTCGGAGTTGGAGGTAAACTATCCTGATGTTCAATTTGTGTACATGACAGGGCATCTCGATGGCAGCGGTGCCTCGGGAAATCTTAATCAAATGAACAATTTGATTAGGAATTATTGTGTGGAGAACGAAAAAATACTTTTTGATTTTGCCGATATTGAAAGCTACAATCCCGATGGCGGCCAAAATTACATGGAGTGGTGTGCCCTCGATGGCTTAAACTACGACTCAACCTGTAACAACCCCTGGGACGGACCAAACTGGGGAGCAGAATGGGTGGCAGCTAATCCTGAGCATAGTTATGTAACGGTAGCCGGCAACTGTGCAAGTTGTGCCCATAGTAGCGACCCCGCCGAAGCAAAATTGAATTGTGTTTTAAAAGGAAATGCTTTTTGGTGGTTGCTTGCACGACTTGCCGGTTGGAACCCCAATGTGGGGATTAGTACCGGTAATGCTGATAATAAGCATA
The DNA here is from genome assembly GCA_027011095.1 of Bacteroidales bacterium. Classification (GTDB taxonomy): domain Bacteria; phylum Bacteroidota; class Bacteroidia; order Bacteroidales; family F082; genus B16-G9. The sequence continues at coordinate 8,303 of JALVAQ010000482.1, read as the reverse complement.
TCAATATTTATCCAAATCCTTCTTCGGGACGTATTATCATTCAATCGGATAACGACTATATAAACGAGGTTTTTATCTTTAATGCGTTGGGCAGTAAGGTTATGTCAAGAAAAATAAATAACCGGAAAAAATCGGTTACGTTAAATTTATCAGGTTACTGCAAGGGCAATTATTTTGTAAGGGTAAACACAGGCAAATCGGGTTACACGAAAAAAATTGTTGTGCCATAAAAAAAACCCACCGTACAAAAATATGCACGGCAGGTTCCATCATTAACCAAAAAAATGCTCTTTATTAGCCTTTTTCATTTATCGGGAACTCAACAAACAGCTCAATGGCTTCGTACTCGGCCATTCCCAATTTATCGTATTTTATTGCCGTATCGCGGTTGCGTTCAATGGCAAATCGCCATATTTCCATATTGTCCGGGCCTGGAAACATCACCTCTTTCTGACTGGAATGTCTGAAAATAGCCGTCCGTTTTTTGCGAAGCTCTTCGGGGCTAACCGGCACAGCCATATCCACTTCGGCAATATCCCACTCCTTCCATGTTCCGTGGTACATCCACACCCTGCAATCGTTAAGCCAGCTGTCGGTATTAACGTTATCCAATGCTTGTGCAATGCTGTCGAAACATTTGCGATGCGTGCCGTGTGGGTCGGTAAGGTCGCCGGCAAGGTAAATCTGATGCGGTTTTACGGTTCGCATGGCCTCAATAATTTGGGTGATGTCGTTGTTTGTGAGCGATGCCTTTTTAATGGTTCCCGTTTCGTAAAACGGCATGTTGAGGAATAAAATATGCTTTTCGTCAATACCGAGGAAACGACATGCCGAAATGGCTTCCGCCTGCCGGATATAGGTTTTCAGACGGCGGGTTTCTTCCCCGTCAATATCGCCAGGGTTGCTGCTTAACAGTTCATTATTAATCTTTTTAATATCTACTTTTAAATTTTCGGCAATGTTTTCGGTAAAATAAAGATATTTTGAAACCATGTTGTCGTCAACGGCAATGTTTCCCGATGTTTGGTAAGCCACAAAAACCTCATGTCCCTGTTCAACCAGCCGGTTGATGGTTCCGCCCATGGCCAGCATGTCATCGCCCGGGTGCGGACTAAAAACCAGTACCCGTTTCGGATAGGGTTTTGCCCTTTCGGGGCGTTGCGAGTCATCGGCATCGGGTTTGCCGCCGGGCCATCCCGTAATGCTTTTCTGAAGCATGTTAAACACCAGTAAATTAATATCGTACGCAGGTCCGTGACTGACTACCATATCGCCAAGACTGTTGTCGTTGTAATCGCGGTTGGTAAGTTTTAAAATGGGTTTATTCAACTTTTCGCAAAGCCATAGTGTTGCTTTACGAATAAGTCTGTCGTTCCATTGTACCTGACGAACCAGCCAGGGTGTTTTAAAGCGAACAAGGTCGGCAGCGGCTTCTCTGTCCAAAACAATTTCGGTATTGTTATGGTGTTGCAGGTAGGTGGCCGGTACCGCGTCAACCACAGGCCCTTCGATGGCCTGTTTGATAATGGAAGCCTTTTTTTCGCCCCACGCCATAAGGATGATGCGCCTTGATTGCATAATGGTTCCTACGCCCATGGTAATGGCTTTGCGGGGTACATTTTCTTCGGAATGAAAATCGCCGGCAGCATCGGCAATGGTGAGCGAGTCGAGGGTAACCATCCTTGTGGGTGAGTTTATGCCGGAACCCGGCTCGTTAAAGCCGATATGTCCGGTACGGCCTATGCCGAGAATTTGCAGGTCGATACCCCCGGCCTGACGTATGGCTGTTTCGTACTGTTGACAGAAGTCGAAAACATCTTCTTCTGCTACGGTGCCATCGGGGATATGAATGTTTTCGGCGGGAATGTCGATGTGGTTAAAAAGATGCTCGTGCATAAAATACCAGTAACTCTGCACATTTTCGCGTTCAATGGGGTAATATTCATCCAAATTAAAGGTAATAACATTTTTAAAACTCAAACCCTCTTCCTGATGCATGCGTACCAGTTCGCGGTATACACCTATGGGGCTGGAGCCGGTGGCGAGGCCAAGCACACACTTTTCACCCTGCTGGTATTTTTGTTGGATGAGGGCAGCTATTTCATCGGCAACAATTTTTGATGCTACCGCTGCATTTTCATAAACATTGGTGAACAGCTTTTCGTATTTGCGCTCAAGCCGTTCAATCACATCTAATTTGGCAAGTTGATCTGTCATACTATTTTTTTTCTGTCGATAATATATATTATTATTCAATCTTTTACTTTTTAAGACTTTGATTTTGAGCGTCAAAGTAGAGGGCGGCAGCACCAAGTACTGCTATGTCTTCCTGTTCGGAAGCCACAACCTTTAGTTTGCCAACCGCATGCTTGTACGGAAAAGTGGCTATTTTTTTTAACATGCTTTTTTCGAACCATGGAAATGCTTTTGACAACGAACCTCCGATAACAACAATTTCAGGGTCCACCGAAAAGAGGATTGTTTTAATAAGGTTACCCAAATCGAGGCCGTACTGTTCAAACAGGGCGAGGGCAATTTTATCCTTTTTGCCGGCTCGTTTTAAAAGGGTGTTGGCCGACAGGCCGTACTTGTAATCGAAATAGGCATCGTTAAGGTAAAACTCGTAGTTTTCATCACGATAAGGAATCTCTCCAAACTCGCCGGCACCGCAGTTAGTGCCCGAGTAGAGGTGCCCTTTAAAAATAATACCGGCACCCACTCCGGCACCGAGAATAAGCCCTACACTGTTTTCGTGCCCGGCGGTTTTGCCAAAATACATTTCGCCAATGGCAAAACAGTTGGCATCGTTGTTAACGTAAACCTTCATGCCGAAGTGGCTTTCCAAAATTTCTCTGATATGCACTTCATGCCACGAGGGGATGTTTTGAACCTTGTAAACAATACCTTTTTCCACATCCACCAAGCTGGGTACGCCAATGCCTATGCCGGCAACTTCATCGTCTTTAACCTGGTTAATCACATCAAAAACCTCGGAAAGAACCTCTTCCTCCGAAGCTTTATTGTTTATCCGTCTCGAAATGCTGCGTTCAATCGTGCCGTTTTTCACCTTACCGGCTACAAGCACTTTGCCGCTTATTGAAACTCCTACCACTGCATTTTCCATTAGTATAATTTAATTGTTTTCAAAAACTTGTTTTTCAACGCTTACTTTTTCGTTTTTGTCGAGGTAAAGCGAGGCGGCACCCAAAACAGCTACATTTTTAACGGTGGAAAAAATCACCTCAAAGTCTTTCATTGCTTCAGGAAAGGGAAACTTCAGCAATGTTTTCCACATGCTTGTTTCAAAATATTTGGCTGCATTGGCAACCGACCCTCCAATAATAACCTTTGCGGGATCAACCGATAATTTTACAGTTGTAATGGCATTGCCGAGGTGTGTACCGAATTCCTCGAAGGCTTTAAGTGCCACTCTATCATTTTGCGATGCCAATGCAGCCATTTTTTCGCCGGAGATTCCGTACCTGGCTTTAAAAAATTTACCGCTGCAATAATCTTCATAAGTGGCGTCAAGGTAGTTTATATTGCCAAACTCACCCGACCCGCAATGTGCATCGGGAAGCAAAAATCCGTTTTTAATAATTCCGCCTCCCATACCTGTTCCTAAGGTCAAACCCACAAAATCGTTTTCTCCTCTGCCTGCTCCGTAACGTGCTTCACCCAGCGCAAAACAGTTGGCATCGTTATCAAGATATACGGGTACATTAAAATAGTCTTCCAATATTTGTTTTAACCTTATCTCTTTCCATGACGGGATGTTTTGAACATCGCTTACGATGCCTTCTTTTCTGTTAACCAGTCCGGGGATGCCAATACCTATGGCCACAACTTCATCGTTAAACAAATCCTCTATTACTGATATTACTTCGTTAATAACTACCTGAGGGTTACTGTTTTTTGAGTCGATTAATTTATAGCTGCTTTTTACCGGTTTGTTGTCGATTACCAGTCCTGCAACTACTTTTGTTCCTCCGAGGTCAACGCCAATTAATGCACCTTGTTCCATGTTTTATGATTTGAATAGTGATTTTAAACTAACTGTTTTGTTGCTGATAATGGGTTTTGCCCAAAAGCTGATGCTTAAAATATAACCGAGGGTGATAAACAAAAACATCATGCCTGTTTTTAACGATGTTAAATCGCTGATGCCGCCTATGAGCAGCTGAACAACAGCGCCACCGGCAATACCGGTCATTAAGATACCTGTAAACGACCCATGATGTTTTGATACGGAGTTTAACCCCAGCGAAACAATAACCGGATACATCACCGACAGAAAAAAGCCGGAAACCGGAAATGCCCACAGCGAAATGTCGGCACCTCCCCACAACCCCGCAGCAAGGCTGATGATGGCTAAAACAGTAAACCAGCGAAGTACAATTTTGCTGTCGAGTATTTTTAGCAAAATCAATCCCAGCACGCCGCCAATGGTCATCAATCCCCAAAAGTAGGAAACGGCATCAGCTCCAACGGTGTCGGGATTAAACCCGTGGTAGTTGCTTAAAAATTTCGACATCCAATAGGATATTCCCTGTTCGGTTCCCACATACATAAAGATGCCGAGAAAATAGAGAATTACATATTTGTTTTTAAACAGCTCCACATAACTCTCTTTTGAACCCACCTTTTCATCTTCCTGAAGTTCAACTTTTGGAAACTTTATAAAAACAATGATGACAATCATAATGATGCTCAGTATGGCAAAAACCCAATACATGGATACCCAGGAAAACGATTCGGGAACCAGACCGGACATAAGTCCAATTAGCGGTTTCGAAACGTTGCCCTTATCGATATTGGTTACCAGATAGGAATAAACCTGAGGGCTTACAAAGGAGGCAAGACCGAAAATAAGTTGCGCCAGCACCGAGTTGAATGCATAATGCTCTTCGCCTCCTGAAACTCTTAGCAGCGGGTTGATTACCACCTGTAGCACCGCCATGCCGGTGCCGATGGTAAACAGTGAAATGATAAAAATGTTGAATTTTGGAAACAAGGCAAAACCCAAAGCACCTGCAAAAGCCAGTAAAAAAGCGAGAATCATCATGCGCTTTTCGCCCCATTTTTCAAGAAGTAATCCCGATGGAACCGACATAACCCCGTAAGCGATAAAAAAAGCAAAAGGCAGAAAACCGGCCATGGTATCGGTTAAACGATAGCCTGCCGATACGGAGGGGTTAAGGGCACCCAATATGTTTGTTAAAAATGAAATAACAAAAAAGGTGACTAAAATAAGAATGACAATGGTGTAATTTCGTTTCATTATTAATTGTTTTTATCTTACCTCTATTTAATTTGCGGTATATAATTATCCGGTTTATTTAATTGTTGTAACTATTTACTTTTAAAATTGGTGTTTTGTTTTTTAAGATGCTGTTTTTTATTGTGGCCGATAAAATTCTTTTTTCGCCCGGAAGCAACGAAACATAGTTGTCCGACCACAATACAGGCAGCAGGCTGTTTCCGGTTTTTTTATCGATAATTTTGGCGTGAACAAAAAAGGCTATTTTGTTCGACTTGTTGGCTAAGGTAACTGTAAAGGTTGTTTTTTTGCCGTCATCTTTTTGTGATAATGATGCGTTAACTTTAACTTTGGGTAACCGGTTTAGTGCCGTGAAATCGGCATACTGCTTTGAAGGGGTGTGGTAGTACCATGTATCGAGTTTGGCATCGTAATCAAGCACATCTTTTTTGGCTGAAATCCAATAAAAATTAATATCAAGCAGTTTGCCGCGGTTGTCGGTTAAACGGGAATCTAAAAAACAAACATCCCTGTTCCATTTAAAATCGGGAAGTTGTAACAGGGCTTTGCTACTGTTTGCCGCGAGGTTTGTTTCAATCCCTTTTTCAAATTTAAGATTGGAGTTTTTATCATATACCCTGATTCTTACCTTGCATCCGTTGATGTCTTCAAGACGGTCGTTTGCAACATAAAGCATGTTATTAGAGGGGTCGTAAATTACGTGATAGGGCTGCGATGCTTTTTTTGCGCCATAATATGCGCCGTTGGGCATCAGGTAGTAATCGTACAGCTGCCAGTACATTTCGGGCCAGGCCGAGTTAAGCATCCACTGAATAACGCCGGTTGCCCGGTATCGGTGAGCGGAAAAGGCTTCAAACATGGGGCGCATCAGTTCATAATTCAACAGCTGTGCTTTTTTGGTATAGGATTCCACGGTTTGCGCTTTACCATAGCGGGCTTTTAGTGCTGTAGTATATCGGTCTAAGTTGTTAAACTCGTGGCGTCCGCAATGGTAATCCCAAACCGAATCCATCGGCCAAAGATGTTTTTTGGAAATCATTTTACGAATGCTTTCCAATGGGGGCACCTGTGCTCCCGGTCCTGTTTCGGTATTAAAGCCAAAGGCACCTCCGTACAGCGTGTCGGCAAACCAATACACCGGCGGCTCGTAAGCATAAGGGCCGCGCATTTTTACACCGGTTTTGCCGTAAGGTGTTTCCCACTCTTTTGCCGACTGTAAAAAGATGCGGGTGGAGTCGAAATTGGAAAATGTTTGGTGATATCGCTCTTCAAGAGCGGGCTTTGGCACACAGTCGCTGCCACCAAGCCAGGCAAATACGGATGGGTGGTTTCTAAGCCAAATTATCTGATCCTGCCACGCCGTACTCATGTTTTCAACATCTTCAGGTTTTTGAATGCCGCCATACTCTTCGCTGCACGGAACACCGAGGTAATCCTCCCACTCCCAGTGGCAACTCCACCCGGCCATTATTAAAATGCCCAAACTGTCGCACAAATTGTACAGCGATTGGTCGTTGCCCCAAAATCCTTCGAGACGAATGGTGTTGAGGTTCATGTCCTTAACATATTCCAACTGACTTAGTATCGATTCGCGGGTGTCGTCAAGCAATAAACGGTCAACCCAGCCGCCGCCACGGATAAGTATCTTTTTTCCGTTTATTTTAAACCCGCGATGTCCCTCTTTGGTGAAATAGTCCGAAACCGTACGAATACCAAAATTTATCGACTTTTTGTCTAAAACACGTCCGCTGTCGTGATATTCAAACGCCGCATGGTGTAAAACCGGTTTTCCCAATGCAGCAGGCCACCAAAGTTTTGGATTTTGAATGACCAGCTCATCATAGTCATCGGGTGAAAAAACCACCTTTTTAGTTTGCCCCGATAAAAGTTCAACGGGTTTAATCAGCTTGTTTCCGTTTATTATTAAAACCGCTTCGCCAAGTATGTCAACCTTTTCATAATTGGTAATTTCAACCGAAGCAGTTAATTTAGCTGTTTTTAAATCGTTGCTTAAACCGGTAACAACAAAGGGCCTGTCAACACCAACACCATCGTTTATATCTATCCATACCGGACGAATAATGCCCATCTCGCCATCAGGAGGAGCGGGGTTCCAATCGACAAAGCCTATTGAAAAGTCGCCTTTTTTGGGTGGAAAAACTTCAACGGCCAAAACATTGTTTCCTTCAACTAGCTTGTCGGTAACGTTAAAGGCAAACTGCTTAAAAGTATTGTTTACCTGTAATGTGTCGGCAATTAGTTGGCCGTTAAGCCAAATATTCGCTTTGTAGTTTATGCCATCGAAGCGTAACAAATATTTATGTAGCAGAGGCTCTTTTATTTCAAAGGTTGTACGGTACCACCAGGAGACCTTAAAAGGCTTGTCAGATATTTTTTTCAGGTTTTCATCCATAAAAATATTTGGGTATGCTCCATTTTTTACAAGTGCATTTAATACTGTTGAAGGACACTCGGACGAAATCCATTTATCAGCGTTTACAGTCTCTGAACTAATTTGCCTTCCACTGTATTGCATGGAGTCGGAACTTTGTATTTTCCAACCATGTTCGAGTGCTATTCTGTAGCCCGCTTCACCATTATGCTGCTTACATCCTGCAATTAGCCCAAGCAAAAGTAGTAATGCTACCCCCCCAAAAAGTGCTTTAACCGATTTCATACCTTATATATATTATAGAGGCAAATTATTTGAAGTGGTAAAAGTACACATCTTAATTAAACCGTGCAATATTTTGCACTACTTTTTTTAATATATTTTTTATTATTTCGATTTCATGAAAAAATTATAATTTATAAATAATACAAATAACCGGGATTGTTTAGCGGTGGGAAAATTAGTTATGTAGTTAAATATATGTAATACAGGCCTGTATGGATTTTTCCGGGAAAGAGGCGTCTTCTTGGAGACCGGTATTCCTAAAACGGGATATGTTGTTTAAAGAAAATTTTATTGAAAAAATATTTGCACAGAATAATAATTAACTTACTTTTGTATGCAATATTT
>JALVAQ010000481.1 GCA_027011095.1 Bacteroidales bacterium | reverse complement strand
GCACTAAATAAAGCATTTAATAAAACCGCATATATTTGTCATCATTATGAAAAAAGTTATTGTTTTAGGTGCAGGCATGGTGGGCAGCGCCATGGCCATCGACATGGCATCGGCACATAAAGTTACCCTGGCCGATATCAATTTAAATACCCTTAAAAAGGTAAAACAAAAATGTGAGTCGTTGACTGTTAAAACACTCAATGTAGCCGACAAACCAACCCTTCAAAAAACCATTCAGCCCTTCGATTTAGTAATATGCGCCGTGCCGGGATTTCTGGGCTTTGAAACCATGAAATCAATTATTTCCGCCGGAAAAAATGTTGTGGATATCTCCTTTTTTCCCGAGAACTCACTGTTACTCGATTCGTTGGCAAAACAAAACAAGGTTACTGCCATTGTTGACTGCGGCGTTGCTCCCGGAATGGGTAATATTATTTTAGGCTATCACAACGAATTGATGGAAATAACCGATTTTGAGTGCCTTGTGGGCGGGCTGCCAAAAATTAAAAAGTGGCCGTTTAATTACAAAGCACCCTTTTCGCCGGTGGATGTTATTGAAGAATATACCCGTCCCGCCCGCTATGTAGAGCAGGGAAAACTGGTGGTGCGCGAACCTCTTACCGACTGTGAATACGTAGATTTTGAAGGTGTTGGCACCCTTGAATCGTTTAACTCCGATGGCCTCCGAACCCTGATTGACACCATGCCGCATATTCCGAATATGAAAGAAAAAACATTACGTTATCCCGGCCATGTGGAGTATATAAAGGTTTTAAAAGAGAGCGGCTTTTTTAACGACAAACCAGTGGAAATAAACGGGTCACAAATTTCGCCGCTTGAATTTACCAGCAAAATTTTGTTTGACGAATGGAAATTGAACGAAACAGAAGAGGAAATCACCGTAATGCGCATCACACTCAAGGGAGAAAACAATAAAATTGTGTACAATTTGTTTGATGAGTACGATCCGAAAACAAAAACCTCATCCATGGCCCGAACAACGGGCTATACAGCTACTGCCGTAGCAAACCTGTTTTTAAACGGACTCTTTAGCGAAAAGGGTGTTTTCCCGCCTGAGATGATTGGAAAACATAAAGATCTTTTTAATTATATCCTTCAATATCTGCGCCAGCGAAATGTAAATTATATTAAAAGCTGATTAACGTTAACTCACAGGAATCAGGCTCAGAAAAAAACAGCCCTTTTCCGTAATATCCGGTTTTTATGCTTTACTCCGGTTTGGGTCGTCAACATCGTCAACAAGCAGGGTAAGCAAGCCTGCCAAAATCATGGAACCACCTCCCAAAATCAAAGCATATACTGCTTCGCCTCCGGCAATGGTTTTTACAAAAAACCCAAGCAGGCTGGCTGCCAATATTTGCGGAATGACTATAAAAAAGTTGAATATTCCCATGTAAGTGCCCATTTTATGCTGCGGCAACGAGCCTGTTAAAATGGCATAGGGCATGGCCAATATACTGGCCCAGGCAACGCCCACGCCCACCATGGAAAGGATTAACCAGCTGGGGTCTTTAATAAAATAGATTGAAATAAGCCCAAGCCCTCCCAAAAACAAAGCGGTTAAATGGGTTATTTTACGATTGGTATATTTGGCCAATACCGGCAACAAAAATGCCACAACAGCAGCAAACCCGTTGTACACGGCAAACATCACTCCAACCCAGTCAGCTCCTTCGTTAAAAAGTTTTGAAGTGGAATCATCGGTTCCGTAAATATGGTTTGTAACGGCAGCAGTTGTGTAAATCCACATGGCAAACAGAGCAAACCACGAAAAAAACTGAACAATGGCAAGCTGTTTCATGGTTTTGGGCATTTTAAACAGGTCGTTAATCACCACCACAAAACCGTTTTTGTCACTTCCTTTTTTTACTAATAATCCTGTAATAATCTGAACCACACCGTAAACCAATAAACCAACGCCCAAAATATAAAGTTCGGCTTCCAGCTTGTAATAATACACCAGCAAGGTTAGCAAAGCTCCTGTAATTATCCATGTAACACTTGCTTTTAAAAATCGGGCAGCCGGAAGTACTTCATCGGCTTCAGCCTCCTGTTTTTTTCTTTCGGCGTTTTCCTCACTAAAGGCTTCCATCTCTTCGGGTGAGTATTCTTTTGTTCTCACCACCGTCCACAATACGGCAAGAAAAAAGATAGCACCACCAATATAAAACGACAGCTTGACTGATAGAGGCACCATCCCTTCTGGCGCTGTATTTGAAACATCAAACCAATTGGTCATCATATAAGGCAAAGCCGATGCCACTACCGCGCCGGTGCCAATAAAAAAACTCTGCATGGCAAAACCGCTTGTGCGCTGATCTGACGGCAACATATCGCCCACAAAAGCCCTGAACGGTTCCATGGATATGTTTATAGAAGCATCCATAATCCACAACATACCCGCGGCAATCCACAATGCAGGTGAGTTGGGCATTACAAAAAGAGCCAGCGAAGCTAAAATAGCTCCCACGAGAAAATAGGGCCTCCGGCGCCCCAGTTTCCCCCAGGTTTTATCACTCATATGGCCAATGATTGGCTGAATAATCAAGCCTGTAACCGGCGCTGCAATCCATAAAATGGGGATGTCTTCAACATTGGCGCCCAAGGTTTCAAAAATTCTGCTCACATTGGCATTTTGCAGGGCAAACCCAAACTGGATGCCCAAAAAGCCAAAACTCATATTCCATATTTGCCAAAAACTAAGATGCGGTTTTTTTGCCATGAGATAACTATTTTTGTTTGAAGCCATAAAAGTATGGTAAATATTGGTTGCCAAACTTTTTACCGTTTTAAAAAAACAACCCGAAACAACAATTAAGTCAACAATAAAAGCAACGGCACAAAATAAACCTACGGAAACGATTGCGGATAAATGAAATATTATGAACCGGTATAAAAATTTTCAAGCTATTATTAGCCATTGGATTTTCAAATAAAAGGGGTACTTTCTGTTTTGATGTACTATGCAACCTCATTAATTGTTAGTTTTCTATCTTTGTTCGGCAATTATTGAACTATCACATTATGTTTATATTAAAAAGAGGTGTTATTTTTTTGCTTTTGGGGCTTGTTGCTATTTCGGGCTATAGCCAATCTCAGCTGGAAAAACTCAAGGATAGTTTGGTTACGGTTAATGATGAGTCGAGGGGCGATTTGCTGCTAACTATTGCCAATTATTACTATGGCAGCCATAACGATAGTGCCCTCTTATATACCGACAAAGCACTGGAAGTGTATCAGCAAAACAATAATATTGGCGGTGTATATAATTGTTATGGCCTGACAGGTGCCATTTACGGCAGTTACGGAATGTATGACACGGCGGTTTCTATTTTATATAAAGTTGTTGACTGGGCAGAAAAAAACGGCAATAGAAATGCTGAGATATCCTACCTTGAACTTGGAAATATTTATGATAACCTAAATAAGTATCAAAAGGCTAAACAGTTCTATGAAAAAGCAATTCATGGAAAATATATTCCGGCCAAAAGAGCAGCTTATGCCAACATTGGTTTAATATTTCTACATGAAAAAGAGTATGATAGTGCTGCGTTCTATTTTAATAACGCACTAAATGAATATTTTGATTCCGATACTTCATATCCTGTAAATATATACAACATAGGTACATTATATCTCAACCTCGCTTCGGCAGACTTTGGCAAAAAACATTTTAACAAAGGATTTATCAAATTACACAAAGCCCGGAAAGTCTTTTTATCCATTAATGATTATTCGTCAATAGCCAAAGTTTATCTGAAATTTGGAGATGGTTATCAAATGACCGGTCAAACAGATTCTGCCCTTTCATGCTATATGAAAGCTTATTCAATTGCAAAAAAACAGAACATGCCCTTAGTACAGGAAGAAGTCTACTCTTTACTATCGGATTTTTATAAAAATCAGTCCGACTTTTTCAATGCCTTTAAATATCTTAAGAAATATGAGGCCATTCATGATAGCTTGTTAAACATCCGCTATGAATCTGATATTGCCAATAACGAAGTAAAGTATAAGGTAAAAGAAAAGATTAATGAAATTACAATACTTGAAAAACAAAAGAAACTGATTACTTTGTCGGCTGCTGTATTGCTGTTAAGTGTTTTGTTAATTAGTACAATAGTAATATTAATTCTGAATAACCGCAGGCTAAAACACAAAAATGAGAGAATCTTATCAGAGTCAAAGCGGCATGAGTCCGAAATGAAAGCAGAAAGAGCCTTTAGGGAACTTGAAGAGTTAAAAGTAAGTTTACGAGAGAAAAGCTCATTTATTGGTGAACTTCAACGTGAAGTTAATAAACTGGCCAATCAAGAGGAGAAAGTTCAGTTAAATGAAAAAATTGAATTTTTAAGAAAAACAAAAATACTTACTGACGATGACTGGGGAAAGTATTTTAAGATATTCAATGAACTCCATCCGGGCTTTGCTTCAAAAATTTATAACTATAAAACACTTTCTGAAGGCGACAAACGACAACTGATTTTTCTAAAATTAGGTTTTAACCATAAAGAGATTGCATATTTAATGGGAATTTCGCAAGAGGGTGTTAAAAGGGCAAGGCAACGATTATCAAAGAAAATTGGCCTTGACAATGCCGGAGAATTAAATGATTACATTGTCAATATTTAGTATTTTATACTATAACATCCTGATTATCTGTTATCACAAATCTGTTACCCTATCTGTTACCCTGTGTTTATCTTACCGGGCATTGCTTTTATTTATTTTTGCTCTAAATAAGCCTGCTAAAAGAAACAGGCTTCTCAATTATTTTTATGAATAAAAACAATATTAAAATGAAAAAATTTTCTTTGACTTTATTGGTAATGATGCTTTTGGCTTCGGTTTCATTTGCTCAAACTCAGGTAAAAATTGCCTTTGGTATGAATTCGTCAGCATTGTATCCTGATAATGCAAATTTAAAACAGAATGCAGAACTTGGCTGGCAAATGGGTGGCAGCTGGTTAATGGGCGACAAGTTTTATGTTGAACCCGGAATTTATTATTCAAACTTTTCTGCTAATTTACAAAGCACGGATACTACCCTGCTTGACTATACAAGTAAACTGGACATGTTCAGAATACCTGTTTTTGTAGGGTATCATATTTTAGGTAACGCTTCCGATTCCTTTTTTAATTTAAGAGTATTTGGAGGCCCAACCGCTTCGTTTATCACCAAGGTGGCCGAATCAAATACTTTTAAAAAGGACGATTTCAGCAAAGTACTCTGGGGAGTTGACGCAGGTATAGGCATTAACGTTTGGTGGATATTTGTTGATATTGGCTACGAGTGGGGGTTAAATAAGGTGTACAACCATGACAT
>JALVAQ010000480.1 GCA_027011095.1 Bacteroidales bacterium | reverse complement strand
CTGTTTGGTAATCACCTTTTCGGCAAGCGCCTCGGGATACGAAACCACCACTGTTTTTTTTTCTCCCGAAGCAAAACGGTTAAGCACCTCCGTACGCGAAAGTTGGTAGGCTTTATCGGTTAAATCAGGCTCATAAGGCCGCTTATAGGTTGTGGGATAAAACAAAACCCGCTTTTTACCATAATCGGCCTCGGCATCGCCCAACAGGTTTTCCAAATCGTTGTACAAATAGGCTGCCTGCTCCTTGTCGGGCATCACTACCAAATGCTGCTGCCTGCCCGGTTTATCAAAAACCGCCGACAGCACAAACGCAGCGCCCGAACCCGTTAACCCCTTTAAAAACAGGTGGCTGCCCCCCTCCTCTATCCACGCATCAAAGGCCTGAACCTTGGCATGACTCTTATAATATCCGGTTATCTCTTTTGCTTTCACAGCATCAATTTCAGCCTGTAAATGTTAAGGAGCAAAAGTAATTTATTTATTGGTTTTGGTTTTGGAAAAGTTTCTGTTGCGTTGTGGAGCGTTTTTTAATCTTTTCCAGTCACCCATGCACATTCCTGTCTCGACCGGAATGATTTTTAAAACAAGAAAACCACCAACAAAATAAATTATGATATTTTTACGTTAACAATTCCATAACTTACTACCTTTACCTTTCCTAAAAAAACAGGGTTTATGAAGCGAAAAAATGTAATCACCTTAGCTATTTCATTGTTGGTTTTTATTGCAGTTATCTGGTATTTCTCTTCCTCTTCGGAAGGAGAAGTTGAAACCATTAAAACCAAAGTAAAACAAGGCGAGTTTGTTATTGATGTTACCACTACCGGTGAACTGGAAGCACGCAGCAGCGAAAAAATTACGGGGCCAAACCCAATGGAGTTGCGTAATGCGCGTATTTGGCAATACCGAATTGAAGACATTGTCCCCAACGGAACGGTGGTTGATTCGGGCGACTGGGTAGCCACTCTCGACAGGAGTGATTTGGAAAACAAAATAAAAGACCAGGAGCTGGAGGTGGAAAAATTTCAAACCCAGTTTACCAAAACACAGCTTGATACCACCATGACCCTGCGTAGCGCCCGCGATGAACTGGTAAACCTGAAATTTACCCTCGAAGATAAAAAAATTGTGGTTGACCAGTCGATTTACGAGCCGCCTGCCACCCAACGTCAGGTAAAACTTGATTTGGAAAAAACAAAACGCACCTATAATCAAACACAAAAAAACTATTCGCTAAAACTTGAAAAGGCCCGAGCTGACATGAAAGAGGTAAAGGCTAATCTCGCCAAGGCACAACGCAAGCTGGATGAGTTCAAACAGCTTAAATCGGAATTTGTTATTAAAGCACCCAAAGCCGGTATGGTTAACTACAAACGAGGTTACGACGGTAAAAAGCAGGGGGTTGGTGCGCAAATTTCTGCCTGGGATAATGTGGTTGCCACGCTTCCGAACCTGTCGGCTATGAATTCGAAAACCTATGTAAACGAAATTGATATCAGCAAGGTTGCTGTTGGCCAAAAAGCTGAAGTTGAGGTGGATGCTTTTCCGGGCAAACATTTTTCAGGCGAGGTATTTGAAGTGGCCAATATGGGCGAGCAGCTTCCCAACTCCAATGCAAAAGTTTTTGAAGTAATCATTCATATCAATGAATTCGATTCCATTCTGCGTCCGTCAATGACAACCAAAAACCGAATTATCACCAACACCATTGCCAATGTACTCTATCTGCCCATCGAATGTGTCCATGTTGACGATTCAATCAGTTATGTTTATAAAGATGGTGAAAAACAACAGGTAATAACCGGCGAAAGCAACGACAACGAAATTGTCATTAACGCAGGCTTGAAAAAAGATGATGAAGTGTACCTTGTTGCTCCCAAAGATGCCGCAAAATGGAAAATGGTAACCCTTCCCGAAAAGGTTATTGCAAAATACAAAGCAAAACAAGACTCCGCTAAAGCTGCAACACCGGAAAAACCCGAAAAAAAATCAGGGATGATAAAAATTAAAGGACCTGACGGTAAGATAATAACGGTTGACCCTGCCAAAATGAAGAAGCGAGGTGGCCACAAAAAGGGCAAACGACACAGTAATAAAAAATAGCAATGGAAAGATATTTGCAAATATTGACCATTTCGCTTGAAGCGGTTTTTTCCAACAAGCTGCGCTCGATACTTACTGCGCTCGGTATTATTTTTGGCGTGGCAGCGGTTATTGCCATGATGGCCATAGGCAATGGTGCTCAAAAGGAGATTTTAGACCAGATAAAACTGGTGGGCGTTAACAACATTGTAATCCTTCCCATAAACCTTAGCGATACCAAAGATGAGGATTCGCAGGATTCGGAATCGGAAACACCCGCCATGAGTAAAAAATATTCTCCGGGGCTTACCCTTAAGGATGTTGAAAACATTAAAAATACCATTCCCACGGTAAAACAGGTAAGCCCTGAAGTTGTTTACCCCGTGCTGGCTGTTCGTAACGGCAAAAAATCATCAGTGGACTTAACGGGTATTTCCAACAACTTTTTCAATGTTTTTAATCTTACCCTTCAAAAAGGAGTGCTATTCAGCGACATTCAATCTTCCAAAGGAGACCCCGTTTGTATTATAGGGCCTACCGTAGCTGCCAAACTTTTTCCCGATGAAAACCCCTTGGGCAAACAGTTAAAATGCGGCAGTATCTGGCTAAAGGTGGTTGGCATTTTGCAGGGTGTAAAAACCGACAAAAAAGCAAAAAGCCTTGGCATAAGTGATTACAACACAAAGGTATTTACACCTATCAAAACATTGTTACTGCGTTACAAAGACAGGTCGTTGGTAAATCAGTCGTCGTTTAAAGGAGGACAACTATTCAGGATGGGTAATATGTCCATGTATATTTCAAACGGTGCCAATAAGGTGGGCGAACATCAACTTGACAAGGTGGTGGTACAGGTGGATGACACCAAAAATCTGGCTGCCACCAAGACGGTTATTGAGCAAATACTAAACCGCCGCCATCAGGGGGTGCAGGATTTTGAAATTAAGATTCCCGAACTTTTATTAAAACAGGAACAGAAAACCAAAGACATTTTCAACATCGTGTTGGGAGCCATTGCCGGTATTTCGCTGATTGTTGGCGGAATAGGCATTATGAACATTATGCTTGCCTCGGTGATGGAGCGGATTCGTGAAATCGGAGTAAGGCGGGCTATCGGAGCTACCAAAAAAGACATTATCTTCCAGTTTTTGGCCGAAGCAACCTTTATCAGCATTACGGGAGGATTTATCGGTATTTTGGTAGGCGTAATTATGGCACGAATTATCAGTATCTCCACCGACATTTTAACCATCGTTTCATTTGTATCCATTGCCATTTCGTTTGGTGTAGCTGCCACAGTGGGTATTGTATTCGGCTGGCTTCCTGCCCGCAAAGCTGCCGAGCAGGATCCGGTGGAATCGTTACGGCACGATTAATAAAAAGAAATTTTTGCTATGACAAAACACACAAAATTAATAACAGTAATCGTATTTTTGATGGGCACTTTGAGTGCTTTCGCCCAAAAGCAAACCATCACCTTTTCGTTGCTTGATGCCATTCGTATAGCGCAGGAGCAGTCGCCCGATGCCGTTATGGCCAAACACCGTTTCAGAAGTAGCTACTGGGGTTTTCGAACTTTCAGAGCCACCTACCTGCCTGCACTGCAACTGGATGCCACCCTCCCAAATATCAACCGAAGCATTGACGCCATTACCATGCAGGATGGTAGCTCAAATTATATTCCAAGAAGCCTTACCAACTATGCTGCATCCCTTTCGTTAAATCAAAAAGTAGGCTGGACAGGTGGCGAAGTATTTTTAAATACCGGATTGCAGCAAACCACCAATTTTTACAGCGATACAACTACCAAACAGTTTTTATCCGACATTATTAATATTGGCTTCCGACAACCCATTTTTACCTACAACGCCTACAAATGGGATAAAAAAATAGAGCCGTTAAAATATCAAAAGGCACAACGTAAATATTTGGAAGACAACGAACAGGTTGCCATTACTGCCATTAACCGGTTTTTTAATTTGTTGTCGGCACAAATAGAAGTTGAAATAGCCAAAAAAAATTACGCCAATTACGATACCCTGTATAAAATAGCCAAAGGAAGGTTTAATTTGGGAAAAATTGCCGAAAACGACTTGTTACAACTTGAATTGAACCTGTTAAAAGCAGATGCCTCATTGGAACAATCGGAGCTTAATTACAACAACATGCTGTTTTTATTTAAGTCGTATTTGCGGCTAAAAACCGATGATAAAATTAAGTTAATCGAACCGGAAGTGAGCCACTATTTTGATATTCCGTTAAGCGAAGCTGTGCAGGAAGCAAAAAACAACACCTCCACAGGCCTTGAGTTTCAGCAAAGGTTGTTGCAGGCACAAAGTGATGTAAACCGTGCAAAAATGACCGGCCGCTTTGATGCACAATTATATGCCTCCTTTGGGCTGACTCAAACGGGGTATTATCTTCCCGATGCATACAAGTCGCCTTTGGACAAAGAGCGGGTTACCCTTGGAATTACACTGCCTATTTTAGATTGGGGCAAGGCGAGGGGTGCCATCAGAATGGCCGAGTCGAACCACGATTTGGTGGTAACTTCGGTTGAGCAGGATAAAATTGATTTTGAACAGGACATCTATCTGGAAGTGATGCAGTTTGGCATGCAGAAAAAACAACTTTATATTGCTGCCAAATCGGATACGGTGGCCAAAAAACGTTTTAACGTTACTTACAAACGGTATATGATTGGCAAGGTAAACGATGTACTCGAACTTAACAACGCCCAGCTTGACAACGACAATGCCAAACTGGGATATGTTAATGCCCTGAAAAATTACTGGGTTAACTACTACAAACTTCGTAAGATGACTCTGTTCGATTTTGAAACCCACCTGCCCATCAGCACCAATTTTGATGCTATTATTACAAAGTAAGCTCCGGGAAAAAGTCTCCCCCGTTACTCTTCAATATCCTTAGCCTGCCATTTGTACAGTTTTTTACCGCCATAGGCAGCACCAAGCCCCAGCAAGATAAACAGTCCGCTGCCAATGGGTGCGTTGCCACCCGTTTGATTTCCACTAGCACCATGCCCTGCTCCGGTTGGCGGTGGTGGAGGCTGTGTAAATCCGTTAGACACAGAAAGAGTTAAAGCAATCGTAAATAGTATGATTGTTATCTGTTTTTTCATGACTTGTTTTTTTTTATAGTTATCAAAAATGTTATCGTAAAATTACTTTATCGGTTTGTAAAACACCCCTGTCGGATTTATAGCGCACAATATACACTCCGTTTGTCAGCCCTGTATTTATAGAAACGGAAGCACCATCA
>JALVAQ010000479.1 GCA_027011095.1 Bacteroidales bacterium | reverse complement strand
CAACACCATATACGAAGGCACTTTACCTATCGACTGCTGTTTAGGGTTGTACATTTTGTAAAATCGCGGAAACACCAATTGTGTATTCAACAACATTTTATGTTTCTTCAACAAAACAGGCCTGAGGTTGTAAACGGATTGATAAAAACCCGAATCGGTAACCATCCTGCCATCAGGCTTCTGTTCCTGCCCCAATAGTGACGCTGCCGTCATTAAAATAAGGCTGAGTGATAAAACTATTTTACGGTTCATATTATTACATTTAAATTATGTATGTGAGTAATCACTTGCAAAAGTAGATTAAAAAAATGATTTGTCAAGTAAAAAGTAAAAAAAGTTTTAAAAAAGAGGGGGTGACTTTAACAACCCTGTCGTTCAGGTTTCAAACCTGACGAGCTTGCGCAGGAGCTTGAGTAGTCAATACGGTCATCCTGAGTGCTTGGTTTCGACTGGAAAGGAGAAACCAAATGTATCGAAGGGTGGCCGGCGTAGCAATAGCCAGGCCCCGGTATTTAACGGGTAACAATACCGAGGGCTTGATTTTACCAATCCGGATTCGAAGCAGTATTTTGCGAGCGAAGCGAAGCAAACTTATACGCTAACCTACCTTCTGAATGACATTATGATGAATCATGTCGTTAATATTTGTTAATCAGGTAACTGACAGTGGTTTGTTGGAATATTTTTTGATGAATTTACATGAAACCAAAAAAAATAATAAGCTATGAAAAAAGTATTGTTATTTATGGCAATAATGGTAAGCGGCATGATGGCCAAAAGTCAAAGTATTGTTGACACTGTTACCATTAACAACGGAAAACCTCAGGTTACCATAAAGGTTAACAAGGTTTACGACGAAAACGGAAATGTTGTCGGGTACGATTCAACGTATGTTTGGAGCTACTCCAACAGCAAAAGCGAAACCACCCCTGACATTAATCCCGACAGCTTGTTCAGGGCGTTTAAACCCTGGTTTGAGCAACAGCTCGACATTCCCTCCTCCCCTTTTTCCAGGGATTTTTTTAACGACTCAACCATGTACCTCGACTTTTTTAACAACGAGCACTTTTTCGACCAGTGGCAAAATGAGCTGTTCGACTTTAACAACGAAATCAAAAAAATGGACTCTCTAAAACAGCTATTCTTTAAAAGGTACCTGAAAGAGGAAAGCAAAAAAACAATAAAAGGGAACGGGGAAAGATAACTTCGTAAATGTATCAACGGGTGGCCGGCGTAGCAATAGTCAATTCCGGTCATCCTGAGTGTTTGGTTTCGACTGGAAAGGAGAAACCGAATGTATCGAAGGGTGGCCGGTGTAGCAATAGTCAAGCCCCCGGTATTTAACGGGTAACAATACCGAGGGTTTGACTTTACCAATCCGGATTTGAAGCAGTATTTTGCGAGCGAAGCGAAGCAAACTTATAAACCAACCCACCCTTTAAATAGCATTATGATGAATCATGTCTTTCAGGTTACAAACCTGAACGAGCTTGCGTAGGAGCTTGCGTAGCAGCAAGAAAAGAAAAGAAAAAAATCTCACATTATCCCGCGCAATCAATACAAACCTTTTTGTCACCTTTAATTCTGCCATACTCCATCACGGTCATTTCGCCGCACTCTTCGCAAACAAAACCATTAAAGCTATGAGGCTTTTCTTTAAAATCGCAAACAAACACGTCGGAGATATTAAATAATTCTTTATCCGGGAGGGTCATCACCCGTTTTACCAACGGTTCAACAACTTCGGGCGGAACTTTTGTTGCCGGTACTCCTTTTCCACGGTATTCGGTAAAAAATGGAGACTGTTTATTGGCCATCATGGCTGTTGCTGTGGGTGTTATCCTAACAGCCCAATGTGTCTTTTTCTCCACAAGCGTTACCGCCCACTTACCCTTATGTGTTTTTTTTATGTTGCCTTTACCGTAAGTGCAACCGGTTATCACCTGAATACCATCGGCATAACACGTAGCACAATGGTCTTCACCTAAATCGAGTATAGCAATAATATCGCCATCACCTGTTCGTTCCACACCCAGTTTGTTCATGGCGGCAGCGCCTACTCTCAAACCCATGGGCATGGCAGGGCATTTATGCCCGTGAAATTTTTGGCCAAACTCAAGCCAGTCATTTGCATTTGTCATAATTGTAATTTTTAAATCCCTTCTATTTGAAAAACATTTGAAACTGCAAGCTTGTTCTGTTCTCCCATCCCGAATTCGACTGTTGGAAACCGGTTTGAAATGTCAACATTATTTTGTACCCTTTAAAAAAATAGTTGTATCCGGCTATATACCAAGGATTGCTTAAGGATGAAGAATATTCATTTTGATATCGATCGTACATTAAATAAAGATGGTTGTTTTCATTGAGTTTTACGGTAGCGAGTCCGTAATAGCCATAAGCCGTAGTATTTTGAAGTTTTGCTTGCAGGTATTCACCCTGAACATCTACAAACCTGCTTGAAAACAACCCGTACACGTTAAACCTAAACTCGTTTCCTGTATAGGCAACAGTGTCAGGTAAGATACCAATAAGATAAAGGTTTTCAGCTTTACGAAACATGGTAGAAAACCCAACCTTAATCGAACTGCTGCTGACAGGTATTTCGTAAGAAATGTTTTGAGTTATCATATACCCCTTATTATTAAACTGATAGGTTTTTATTCCAAATCCATTAAAGAGGCCCATATTAAAAAGAAGGCGATTATTTACTGCACGCAAATTATATTGTAACCCCAAATCACGAACACCTATTGTTCCGTTGGGAATTAGTATGTTAACGGCTCTGGCTCTTTCCAGTGGGGCAATAAGATAATCGTGTTGAAATCGTTCAAGGCTGTAACGCGGAACAAACTGACCAAATCTTAATTCGGAATTTCTCCATTTGTATTGCAAAAAAACATCCTGCAAAAAAATTTTTTCCTGTGCATAACTGCTAAAAGTTACCTGAACTTTATAAGACCAGTGATCAGAAAAACCGGGTTTTGACTTTAGCCAAAGTTTTAAACGGCGCAACGCAAATCCTGTGTAACTGTCAAAGTTGGAAGCCGCCCTAACCTGAATGTATCCGTTAAAATCAGGAATACCGGTTTTATCCTGTTTCTGTGCGTAGCCGGAAAAAGCAAACAGGCAAAACAATAATAAAAAAAACTTTTTCATGGTTTAAAAAACTTTAAACAAAAGCTTCACTGCCATAATAAGTAAAATTACAGCCAATATTTTTTTTACATGATTGTGGTTTAACTTCTTGTGCATCACCATTGTACCAAGGGTTGCACCAATTACTCCCGCCACTGAAGCAATGATTAAAATCCGCCAGTTAACATTGCCCATTGCCCAATAGGTCAGAAATCCCGAAAAGGAAGAAAAGGGAACAACAAAAGCTGTAATGGCAGCAATTTTTTTAGGATTGAAACCCATCATCAGCATAAGGGGTGATATAATGCCACCGCCACCAATTCCAAGCAGTCCCGATAGCAAACCGGCAAACGCACCAACCAGCGTCAACCTGAAATAAGGCCTGTCAATTCGATACTGGTCTTCGTTCTTGTTTTTATGGAACAAAAACATAAATCCTGAAAAAAGTAAAAAAGCTACAAACAGAATTAAAATTACGTTTCCCGGAATAAATTTGGAAGCATAAGCACCAATAATGGCAAATAAAAAAGAAGCTATAATAATAGGGATACCTATTTTGAAGTCGAGCCGCTTGTGCTTTATATTTGAAATACTTGCCCCCGTTAAACTAACGGTGTTGTAAAACAAACCGATGGGTTTTGCCATGTTAATAGGTATTCCAAGCGAAACAAGAATCGGAATAAGAATAATGGCTGCTCCTACCCCGCCCAATGCAAATATAAATGCCGCAACAAGCGATATTCCAAAAACTAAAAAATCCATTTCCTTACCGTTTTACAACTTCTGTAAAATATTTTGTTTTCAAATTCAGCGAAACCCTTACCAAAAAAATCATCACCGGAACTTCGATTAACGGCCCGATTACAGCGGCAAAGGCTTCACCTGAGTTAATCCCGAAAACAGCCACTGCCACGGCTATGGCCAGCTCGAAATTATTGCTGGCAGCAGTAAACGATAGCGTAGCTGTTTTTGAATAATCGGTTCCCATTTTTTTACTCAGATAAAAAGAGATAAAAAACATTACCACAAAATAGATAACCAGCGGAATTGCAATGCGAACCACATCCAAAGGCAGTTTTACAATGAAATCGCCTTTTAGCGAAAACATCACCAATATGGTAAACAGCAAAGCAATTAATGTTAACGGGCTTACCCTGCGGAGAAACTGCTTTTTATACCACTCTTTCGACTTTGCCCTAATTAGGAAATAGCGCGTAAAAAAGCCTGCTACAAACGGGATACCAAGGTAAATTAACACGCTTTTTGCAATTTCCCACATGGAAATATCCACTCTGCTACTTACAAACCCCAGCATATCAGGTAAAACAGTGATAAATAAATAGGCGTAAACCGAAAAGAAAAGAACCTGAAAAATAGCATTAAAGGCCACCAATCCGGCGGCATACTCAGTATCACCCTTAGCCAAATCGTTCCATACAATAACCATGGCTATACATCGCGCCAAACCTATTAATATCAACCCGGTCATGTATTCGGGATAGTCTTTTAAAAAAATTACGGCAAGTGCAAACATTAATACCGGCCCGATAAGCCAATTCTGCACCAACGACAAAAGCAGTACTTTGCGGTTACAAAACACATCTTTTAGCTCTTCGTATTTTACCTTGGCCAAAGGCGGATACATCATAATTATCAGGCCGATGGCAATGGGAATGTTGGTAGTTCCGCGACTCAAACCATTCCAAAACCCGGCAACCGAAGGAAAAAAGTAGCCCATGCCAACACCCGTTAACATGGCCAGAAATATCCATAAGGTAAGATACCGATCCAGAAAATTAAGTTTAACCTTGCTGTTCATTGCGAATATTTTCGAGATAAAATTTTAAAAAATCTCTTTCTATTTCATCACGGATACGTTTAAATTCGGAAAGCACATATTCCTCTGACCCCATGGCTTCGGCCGGATCGTCAAAGCCAATGTGTAACCGGTGTTTAACTTCACCGGCAAACATGGGACAGCTCTCCTTAGCACCCCCGCAAACGGTAATTACGTAGTCGAAAGGTTCGTCAAGAAATTCGGAAACATTTTTCGGGTAGCCGTTGCTAATGTCAATACCTTTTTCCTTCATTACCTGAATGGCTTTGGGGTGCACTCTTTCCGAAGGTTCGGTTCCGGCAGAAACTACCTCCAAAGCTGCATCAAACGACTTTAAAAAGCCTTCAGCCATTTGACTCCGACAGCTGTTGCCTGTACATAAAACCAATATTTTGGTACGCCTGTTATTTGTCATATTCAATTATTTAACATCGTAAATATACGATGA
>JALVAQ010000478.1 GCA_027011095.1 Bacteroidales bacterium | reverse complement strand
TTTTTCAATAGGTTTAAAGCTTCAAATTCCAAAGAAGTTTTGAAGAAATATGTTAATGCTTCTGTTTTTGCTTTTAGGGATTATAATCTTGATTTTTTGATTATAGGCATTGATTATGATGACAGGAATCGAAAAGAATTTTATGCCGAGATTGAAAAACTTTATGAAAGATTGGATAAAAAATTATCAGATAAAAGCATTATTATGTTTCCTGTGCAAGCCATTGAACACTGGTTGTTGTACATTTCGTATTATATTGATAATCCTAAATCAACTAAAAATATCTCCTTTGAACATATACCAAGGAGAGATGCGAAGCGTGAAATTTATGGTAGCAAATATGCTCCGGATACCTCAGCTATCGTAACAAAACTTGTTCGTCAAATGGATATTCATCGTTTGAAAAATAATTCAGAAAGTTTTAACAAATTTTACACAGATATTACAAATAAATTAATGCCATAACGAATGACAGAAGCCATCACCCGCACCGATTTTGTTTTTCCGAAACAAAAAAATGTTTATCACGGCAAGGTTCGTGACGTTTACAACATCAACAATCAATATTTAGTAATGGTTGCCAGCGACCGTATTTCGGCCTTTGATGTAGTGCTGCCAAGGGGCATTCCCTACAAAGGACAGGTACTAAACCAGATAGCTTCCAAATTTTTGAATGCCACGGCCGACATTGTTCCCAACTGGAAACTGGCAACTCCCGACCCCATGGTTACCGTTGGCCATTACTGCAAACCTTTCCCTGTTGAGATGATTATCAGGGGCTATCTTACAGGCAGTTCGTGGCGTACCTACAAAAGCGGTGCCCGCGAAATATGCGGCGTACCCATTCCTGACGGAATGAAAGAGCACCAACGTTTTCCCGAACCCATTGTAACCCCCACCACCAAAGCCGATGAAGGCCACGATGAAGACATCTCCAAAGAGGAGATTATAAAACAGGGACTGGTTTCGGAAGTGGATTACGAGAAGCTGGAAGAATATACCCGGAAACTGTTTCAAAGAGGTAGTGAAATTGCAGATAAACAGGGATTAATACTGGTTGACACTAAATATGAATTTGGAAAAGTGGGCGACCAAATTTATTTGATTGATGAAATTCATACCCCCGATTCATCACGTTACTTTTATGCCGATGTGTATGAAGCGCATTTTAAGCAGGGGCTGCCTCAAAAACAACTTTCAAAGGAGTTTGTTCGAGAGTGGCTTATGGAAAACGGCTTTCAGGGAAAAGAGGGGCAGCAGGTTCCTGAAATGACCGATGAATTTGTGGAAAGTGTTTCGGAACGATACATTGAGCTTTACGAACAGGTAACGGGTGAAAAATTTCAGCGTGCCCGGCCCGAAAACATCTTGGAGCGTATCGAAAAAAATGTAAACAGCTATTTGTCGGATAAATAAGTTCGCTTAAATGAAAAAAAGGTGAAACTAAAATACCTTTTCATATTGTGTTTGGTTGGTTTTGTGCATCTTTCAATATTTGCACAAAGTTTCTTTGTTTCGGGTAAGGTAATAAATAAAAACAGTCACCAACCGGTTCAAAATGTTAATATTCAGGTTTTGCCGAATAATAAGTTCGGATACATTACAAATAAAGATGGAAAATTTATACTAAAAGCGGGTAAGGGTGTTGTTACTTTAAAGTTTTCACATATATCGTTTAAAACCAAAATAGTAATTTTAAACCGAAAAAGCGCCTCCGATACCAATCTGTTGGTTTTGCTAACCCCCAAATCTTATACGCTTGATGAGGTACTGATTAACGATAAAGGATACCAAACAATTTACAAAAAACATAAGCAATCGGTTATCGATTATGCCCTTTATAAGGACAGGATATTTTTTTTAGTGAACGATTATAGTGATGGCAAAACCAAAATGTTTTCGGTAAACAGCACTTTAACCGATACCATCTTTATTAATCCGCCCTGTAAACCTAAAAAACTGATTATCGACTTTTACCATAATCTTGAATTGGTTTCAAAATCGGATTCTGCCTATCAGATTCAATTAGATGGAAGCCATATTGATTTTTTAAAGCCCTTTTCTTTTGAGAAGCTTTCGAAATTAAAGGAGCTATACGAATTTAAAATTGGAAGCAGATATTATTATTCAGATTTTGAAACGGTTATAAAAGATAAAATCAATTACGGATATGTAGATACGCTTGACAAAAAAGAAGTTGTGTTTTACTCAATATTTGATGATGATAAGGTTGATTATTATTATGATGTGATGTGTTTCTCAAAAATTATAAAGCGCTATAATCATGCTCCACCAGGAGAAGAAAGGAGAAGGGTTGTTGAGAAGCATTATGACTCACCTTTTTTATACCTTGATAAAATTTGGTTTTATAACAATATATCAAACGTATTCTTTCATACTAATAATGGGGTATATATTATTGATAATGTAAATAACAAACTGTTGTTATTTGATAAAAACGGAAACATGATATCTGGGGTATCAATTACTTGTGATAGCAGCGACAATAAAACATGCCAACTATTGAAAACCGAAGGGGGAAGAATATGGAAAAACAGGGTTGTTGTTGATTTTTACAATAATAAGAGGGTTTACTTTTTATGGAAGGAGGGGGTAAAAACAGAGCTTTACAGTCTATCGCTAAACACAGGGAAAATAACATATCTTAAAACAATGCCCCATATTTTCCCGAAAAAAATTACCGTTTATCGCAACAAGGTTTACTATTTATACCAGCAACCGGGGAATTTAAGGAGCTTTGGCTTATACAGGGCAGAACTTTAGTTGTGAGGTTGAAACCGTACGTTGCAACATTAAGGTTATTATTTTTATATCGATATTTCCGGTATTAGAATGTAAAGCGGTTGAGTAATTTGGAGGTTCGGTTTTACATATAACAGAACAAGATAATTCTTTATTATAGTCGCAAATATTTACTATATTTGCGACAGAAATAAGATTGTATAATGGCTGAATCAATTGAAATACATATTCTTAAAAAAATAAAAAAAGCTAAACGGGGTACGCTGTTTTTTATGAATGATTTTTTACGTTTCGGAAATTCAAAATCAGTTGCAAAAGCCCTTGAACGGCTTGTAAAAAAAGATGAAATAGTAAGAGTTGCACGGGGAATGTATGCCCGGCTGGAATCGGACCCCATACTCGGTGAGGTTAAGCCTTCTATTGAAAATATTGCCAAAGCAATTGCTAAAAGAGATAAAGCCAGGATAATACCAACCGGTGTATTGGCATTGCATACTTTGGGGTTATCAACACAAATACCTGTGAATGTGGTTTATCTCACAGATGGAGCTGCTCGTAAAATACAAATTGGCAAACATTTTATAGTGTTTAAAAAAACTTCTCCAAAAAATTTGGCGGCAATAGGCTCTATTAGCGGCCTTGTTATTCAGGCATTAAAAGAGGTTGGTAAAGGTAATTTGTCGGAAAAGGAAGAAGAAAGAATACTAATGCATCTCAAGAAAGAGAATCGGTACAGATTAGAGCATGATATTAAATTAGCTCCTGAATGGATAAGAGTGATAATGCGAAAAGCACTTTAATAAAAACATATTCTGAATGTGAAAAGATGGTATCAATTAGATAATGAAACCAAAACCAGAGGTTACAACCAGATTTCTGATGCAACCGGAATAATGCCTTATGCGGTTGAAAAGGATTGGTGGGTAGTACAAACTTTATCCCTGTTATTTGAAATGGATATGCGGAATTTTTTAGTGTTCAAAGGCGGCACTTCTTTAAGTAAGGCATGGAATTTAATTGAAAGGTTTTCTGAAGATATTGATATTGCAATTGATCGTTCTTTTTTTGGTTTCGACGGAAAATTATCAAAAAAACAAAGAACGAATTTAAGAAAAGAGACAAGTAAATACATTACGGAAATTGTTTACCCCGGATTACTGGAAAGATTTCATGCTAACGGTTTATCGGAGGTGACATTAAATATTGAAGAACCTAAAACCAGCGATCAGGATCCCCGTGTAATTGAAATATACTATCCTAATGTGATTCCATCGCCTGGCTATTTACAACCAAAAGTACAAGTTGAAATAGGAGGGCGTTCTTTAAGAGAGCCATATAGCATCAGAACTTTTTCGTCACTGGTGGATGAATATTACTCATCAGCAGAATTTGCTCAGGCACCTATTGATATTCCATCTGTAAATCCTGAAAGAACACTTTTGGAAAAAATATTTTTGTTACATGAAGAATTTCAGCGTCCTGCCGGGAAAATCAGAGTTAATCGTTTAAGCCGTCACTTGTATGATATTTATCAATTGTCAAAAACAGAGTATGCCAAAAAAATATTTATCAATAAGTCATTATATGAAGAAATTGTGGTGCATCGCCATTTTTTCACGCGATTAGGAGGTGTGGATTATAATCTGCATAACCCGCAATCAATTAACCCATTACCCCCTCCGGAACTTTTTGACGCATGGAAAACGGATTATAAAACAATGCAGACGAACATGATTTATGGCAACTCACCTGATTTTGACGAAATGATTGATGATATTAGAAAGTTTATCTCTCATCTCAACAATGTATCCTGGAAGATGGATGCTGTATTTTGATTCTTAAATGCTAAATTATGAAGGCACTGTTTTTATCGGTTTTATTTTTAATTAGCGTAACAGGGATTGCACAAGTTTCGGAACACGCTAACAATCACAATGTTTTTACGGTTGGTTCAATAAACCCTTCTGATACATCCTATAATGACCTCTCTTTTTTGAAAAAGGTTTTAAACAATAACCAAGTTCTATTGCTTGGCGAAAAAGCTCATGGAGAAGGGACTTTTACATTGGCTAAAACAAGGATGATTAATTATCTTTTGAAAAATCTCGGATACAACACCATTGTTTTCGAATCCGGATTTTTTGACGCATGTTATGTAGGCAAAACTCTTAAAAGTAATAATAATCCGGATAAAATATATTGGGCTGCTTTCCCTTACATTCTGTATAATACAAAAGAGTTTGGGGCATTAAAAACATGGCTTGTAAAAAAAATAAAAGCTGATTCGGTTAAATTATGTGGTATGGATAATCAGCTTGGGGCAATATCATATAACATGTTGATTCCGTATATTTCTACAGCCCTTAAAAAATACGACTTTACATTGGATACAAGCTCGGTAGAATTAATTAAAAAGTATATTTGGCAGAATAAAGGTTCCGGGAATAATTACTTTGAAAGTCCTTCCGATTCAATTGCGATATACAACACGCTAAATGATATGTTATTTTTTTCAAGGAAGGTTAATAATGATACCGATAACATCGTTCACCAATCAGTTAAGAACCTGAAAGCTTTATTAAATCAAAACATAAATGCTTATTATTCAAAGCCAATGTATTATCAGGCAGGAGAACGCGATAGGCAAATGGCCGATAACCTGTTTTGGATT
>JALVAQ010000477.1 GCA_027011095.1 Bacteroidales bacterium | reverse complement strand
AATTACCATTTATGATACAAGGCAGAATCCTGATAAATTAAGTAATTTTACAGAGTGATTATTAGTTAACATTTTGTGAAGATTGATAACAAAAGTTGTGGGCAGAAGGCATCTGTCAAATAATTAAAAAAATATTAACCCAAATAAAAACAGAAATATGACATACAACGAAAGATTAGAAAATGTTGCAGTGCTGGGAGCTGCCGGCAAAATGGGAAGCGGAATATTACTGCTTACAGCCGTGCATATGGCCGACCTGAGGCTGCAAAACAAAGGCAAAACCTATGTGCTATACGCCATCGACGTTTCTGATGAAGCACTTACGGGATTAATGGAATACCTTCGTGTGCAGGTACGTAAACTGGCCGAGAAAAAAACCGTTTGGCTGCGCCAGATGTATGCCGACAGGGACGACCTGATTGAAAACTTTGACATTATTGACGAATACATCATGGATGTACTTAAAATTGTCAGGCCCGTTACCGCCATCGAAGCAGCTTACAGCTCAAACATTGTTTTTGAAGCCGTAAACGAAAACAGAGCACTGAAAGTAAAACTTTTTACCCAAATAAAACAAAACAGCGCTAGAGATGTCTGGTTTTTCACCAACACCTCATCGGTACCAATCCATTTGATTGATGAAGAAGCAGATTTGGGCGGAAAGGTTATCGGTTTCCACTTTTACAATCCACCGGCAGTACAGCGCCTTGTGGAGCTTATTAAAACCGACAATACCCAACAGGAAGTTGTTGACTTTGCTTATGAATATGCCAAAAACCTGAAAAAAATTGTTGTCCCCTCCAACGACTTTGCCGGCTTTATCGGCAACGGCCATTTTATGCGCGATGGACTCCATGGCATCAGCGAAGCCGAAAAACTATCCAAAGAAAACAACATCCCGCTTTATCAGGCCATATACATGATAAACAAGGTTACACAGGAATACCTGATTCGCCCCATGGGCATTTTTCAGCTGATGGATTATGTGGGGGTTGATGTGATGCAGTTTATTCTTAACGTGATGAACCCGTTTGTTGACGATGAAAACCTCCACAGCGATTTGCTTGACAAGATGATGGAACAGGGTGTTAAGGGTGGCCAGTATTCCAGTGGTGCCCAAAAGGATGGTTTCCTGAAATACGAAAAAGGGAAGCCCGTGGCTGTTTGGGACATTGATAAAAAAGAATACATCCCCTTTGACGACTTTAAAGCCGATGCCGATGCCATGTTGGGAGCAATTCCCCAATCGGTAGTGCCATGGAAAGCTACTTTGAAAATGAAAAACAAAGAGGAGGTATTCAGTAAATTTTATAATGACCTGAAAGCCACCGATACATTGGGAGCTGCCATTGCCATTCGTTACGGCCTTCGTTCAAAAGCCATTGGCGAAAAGCTGGTTGCTGATAATGTGGCTCACAGTACCGATGATGTAAATACGGTAATGCTCACCGGATTTTTCCATGCTTACGGGCCAATCAATAACTATTTTGAATAAAAAAATATTACAGATATGAAGAAGTTAAGAAGAAAAGTATATATGACCGCCGGATACAACACCATATCGTTGGGAACCGGCCGCAAGGAGTTTAACCCGCGCAAACCCCGTCCGGGCATTGAGCATTATATTAAAGAAGCCGGGCAGGGAGTACTTCAACAAATTGGCGGAGCAAAAAATGTTGACGAATCGGTTATCGGTAATTTTATGGCCGGAAGGTTTAACAAACAAGGCCATCTTGACGGCTTTGTTCCCATGATTGACAAAGGCCTTAGCATGAAACCCGCCGTCAGGGTAGAGGGTGCTTGTGCTTCGGGAGGGCTTTCGCTGGTAACAGGTATTCGTCAGGTGCTGGCCGAAACTTCGGAAGTGGTTTTGTCGCTCGGCTTTGAAGTTCAAAACACGGTAAAAGCCATTTATGGAGCCGACATTCTTGCCTTGGCAGGATGGTTCAAAAACCGTAAAAAAGGCCACGCCTATTTTTTCCCGGGACAGTTTAGCGACCGTGCAGGTGCCTATTACGAAAAATACGGCTACGAACGTACCCGTAAAGGAATGGCACGGTGGTATGCCAACGCCATCGAAAATGCCCGTTTGGATCCCACGGCACAAGAGTATCACAATACCAACCCCGACCCTTACGCCACTGCATTAAAAATGCAACCCAACGGAAAGTTTTTTGTTGACCACCTTACCGTGCTCGATTGCTCCAAAGTTTCCGATGCCGCATCCGGTATTACCATCTGCTCGGAAGAAGGGCTTGAGCGCATTGGTATAGCCAAAAAAGATGCTGTTGAGGTGGTTGGATTCGGACACGCTGTCAGAGATATTACCTCCGACCCAACCGACTTAACCGAACTGGAAACCATTAAATTTGCAGCTCATCAGGCTTTGGAAAATGCAGGTATTACCATCGACCAGGTTGGCACGGTTGAAACCCACGACTGTTTCTCCATTGCAGGTATTCTTGCTGTTGAAGCCCTTGGACTTGCTGCCAAAGGCGAAGGAGCCGATTATGTTGCCGACAAAAAAACTGCACGCGATGGCGAATTACCCTTTAATACAACCGGAGGACTCATCGGATGGGGACACCCCACCGGCGGCACAGGCGTTCATCAGGCGGTTACCATTTGGCAACAGCTCACCGGAAAAGCCGGAGATGCCCAAATTACCATCAGCGATGATAAACCATACGGACTTACCATTAACATGGGTGGCGATGATGTTACCGTTACCTCCATTGTGTTTAAAAGAGGTGAGTAACTTTGCTCACAGTTACAAACTGTGAGCAGAGTGGTGTTGTTCACAGTTACAAACTGTGAACGGAGTGAGAGAGTGGAATGGTGTTGATTAGAATAGGTGTTGTTCACAGTTGCAAACTGTGAACGGAGTGAGAGAGGTTACAAACTGTGAGCAAAGTTAGTTTTTAGTTTTTGTCTATTTACCTTCTGCTCACGGTTTGCAACCGTGAGCTAAGTGCTACAATTAAGTAACCATCCAAATAAACCCTCTTGAATCCAGCACCACAGAAGTTTTGTTTACGGTGGCTTTGTTGGCAAACAAGACAGTTGAACGGGAAACATCATCATCAAGCGAAACAGCCTGTTGATGATAGCTGAGGTTGTTGATTACCAACAGCTTTTTACCATTATATATTCGGTAATAGGCCAGTAATGCGGGATTGTTCAGGTCGATAAAGCGGGTAGTTCCCCGGCCAAAGGTAACCTCTTGTTTCCGGATGTTTATCATTGGTTTCAGTAAATTGAAAACTGATGAGTAGTAGCTCTCTTTATCTTTTAATACGGTTTCCAACTCCTGCCAGTCTATTTTTCCTCTCACCAAAAAGCGGGTATCATCTTTACCGGTAAGTTTAATGGTTTCTTTGTAGTACGATTCATCATTCAGCTTGCCAAACTCATCGCCGTAATAAACCACCGGAGTGCCAATAAGTGTCAGCATCAGCGAATAGGCCAAAGCAATTGACTCAGGCTCCCTCCTCATCAATTCCGACAACCGCGCCGAAATACCTTCACCAACCCTGAAATCCCATTGAGGTTTAAGGCAATAGTTGTCGTGAATGTATTTTCTGTCCTCTTCCGAAACATAGGTTAACTCCAGGCTTAATTCATCGTGCAGGCGCAAAAAGGTAAACCACTGACTGTTTTCGGGAATATCAGGTGTAACCTCAGGGCTTAAAACGCGTTTTACCGGTTCGCCGTTTTGCATCGAGAGTGCTTTAAACATTTGTGGCATCAACGGAAAGTGATAGGCTGCATGACACTCATCACCGTCACCCAAATATTTAACCACTTCGTTGGGAACCTGACACGCTTCGGCCAACAGCAGGCTTCCGGGTTTAACATAATCGAGCATGGCTCTGAAAAATTTAACCACCGTATGTGTTTTAGGGTGATTTTCGCAGGTTGTTCCCTCCTCTTTCCAAAGATAGGGGATGGCATCGGCTCTGAAACCATCAACTCCCATACTTTGCCAATAGAGCAGGTTTTGAGCCATGGATAGCAAAACATCGGGGTTTTTGTAATTCAGGTCGGGTTGGAAATTAAAAAAACGATGGAAAAAGTAAGCATCGCCCTCTTTTTGCCAGTTGGAAGTTTCGATGCCCTTAAAAATAATGCGTGCATCGGCATATTCCTGCCCTGTTTTGCTCCAGATGTAATAGTTGCGATAAGGGTTGTCCTCCGATTTTTTCGACTCCTGAAACCATGGGTGTTCTTCGGATGTATGGTTGATGGCCACATCAAAAATTACCCGGATACCTCTTTTACGGGCTTCGTTTAAAAACCCGCCAAACACTTTCTCCTGTTCTTTTTTTGAAAACGATTGGGGCAGCCCCAGCAGCTCATGCCGTATGCGGTCGTAGTTACGAACATCGAAACCGGCATCTCGCATGGGCGAATCAAGCACCGGTAGCAACCAAAGGCAATTAACTCCTAAATCCTGTAAATAGTCAAGTCTGTTGGTTAATCCTTGTATATCGCCGGCAAAAAGGTCAACATAAAGCGAATAAACAACAGCATCTTTATACCAGTCGTTTGTTTCGCCATGCGTTTGAGCCGGTTTGAGGTTTATTAAAAAATCATCCAGTTTTTCAAGTCCCTGTTCGGGATATAACGCCTTCCAATATGTGTACAAACGGGCTTTTTCATCCATAATTTGTAGTTTGCAGTTTACCGGACAAAAGTACTCAATAAACATCTTTCCGGTTCATTTGTAGCCAATCATGCAGTATTGCAACAAACATAATAAGGAAGTGTGTAACTCAATAGTCGTTTCAAACGATTGCAGTAAATAAGCTATGAAAAAATCAGAGTTTTTTAATGTCAAGTTTTTCCGGATTCTGTCTGGAATCCCATATTATTTTTCTTCCAGCCATTTGTTTATTTCTGATTCAACTTGTTCGTTTGTGAAATATTCTCCACCTTTTATTTGCTGAATTCCTTTTTTAATTTTTTGTTTTTGTTCCTTAGAAGTTGCGTAAATAGTTGTTTCTGTTTTTGCATCAATAATTGTTCTTATGGCATTTAACAATGATTCATCGTTTATTAATGCTATTTTATGTATTAATAAGTTTTTTAATTCTATCGTGCTCATTGTTTTATATAAATTGAACAAAACAAGATTACAAAAATTATCAGTACCCCCGACCATAAGTTTGTCCGGATTTATTCGCTTTCATTACTAATTTTATTTTGCAAATACCCTATAGGCAAAAGGGTGCCATTCTGAGCGAAGTCGAAGAATCCCCAACATCATCCTACCTTTTCCGCCGGTATGTATTATGCAAATTTCTATTTATGGCTAATTCCTATTTTGATGTGCTGACACCATTATAGAACCGATAGAGTGTTGTCGGATTTTGTTGCCTGGGACTTTGTCAAAGTTGCTAATAATCTTAAAAAAACCCTGTGTTAAATCCCCGAAGG
>JALVAQ010000476.1 GCA_027011095.1 Bacteroidales bacterium | reverse complement strand
AGTGTTAACTTTAAACAACTTCATTTTCTACCTGCTTACATACAACTATTTACTCTTCATAATTTTCCTTACAACTATATCGTTGTTTGTTGCAACTTTTACAAAATACATCCCTGACGGGTAATTAGCCATATCAATTTGATGATGTGTGTTGGATAACATTAACTTATTACCCCTCTCATCAAAAAGGGCAACCGTGTTAAAGTTTCCGTCAATAATTATTTTACCGGAGGCGGCATTATAATAAACTGAAATTTGTTTTGCCGGGTTTTCCTTTATGGAAACAGAAACATCCACAAAAACCGAGGTGGTATCCCAGCTTGTTAAGTTGTTGAGTACCATTTCGGTCACCTGATAAAGTCCGCTTTGGGCAAACTCATGGATTGGATTTTGTTCGATGGAATAATAGCCATCGCCAAAGTCCCAATGCCATTGCGAGGCTCCCGTACTTACATCGGTAAACACATAAACATTTTCGAAACCCGTTAGCTGAAAGGCTGCCGTAGGTTTATGTACCTCGTAATAAAAGGTGTCTGCTTTGGCAAAAATTGTATCCCAGTATGCATTGGGTCCCAACTCCCCCCACATTCCGTTGCTGGTGCCGTAAAATTCGTGACCAACGCCATCCACAAAATAGGTTTCAGCCGGAAAGCCATACGCTGCCCTTTGCTGCGAAATGGGCAAACTACCGTACGTTTCCGGGAAGCCACTGTAGCCAAAGGGATGTCCCACATCAAAATAAACCACATCATCGGCAGTACCGTGAGCAAGAAACAGCGGCAACGAATCGGTACTGACAATCAGGTTGGTATCTTTAAGGGCACCCCAAAGAGAAACCACAGCATTGGCTTTTCCGGAGTGGTTGTAGCTATTTCCGGAGCAGTCTAAACATCCCAGGTCGGGAGTGTTGTAGGTTTCGGGTGGCCGTTCCGCTTCGGTATCCATAAACATGTTTTGTAACCCGATAAAGCTACCCGCACTGCTTCCCAACAGGTAAACCTGATTGGTATCAACACCGTACTGGGCGGCAAACTCTTTAAAATACCTGACGGCTGCTCTGCCATCCTGTAATCCGCGATATACCGCCCTGATTGAACTGGCCGGGCTTAATACATTCATGCCAAGCCGGTAATCAATGGAAGCGGTAACATATCCATGGTGTGCCAGCGAGTCGCAAAAATCAACCATATCATCATTTTGCCGGTTGCCCGATACAAAAGCACCCGAATGGGCACAGATTATCAAAGGACGGGCAGGCAGTGTGTCGCCGTAAGGTTGATATACATCCATCAGCAAATCTTCGTTGTGGGTGTTGCTTTCGTTTAAGTAAGGAAAGGTTAATGCAGGCGCATTTCCATAAACAACGGAAGTGTCAACTGTAACAGAATCGAAAACCACATTCGTATAGCGGTTGTTATAGGGCAGCTGAGCCATCAGGCCATGAACAATAAGAGATTGCAGAAATAAAAACAGAATTAATTTTTTCATGGGTTTGTTGTTATTAGTTATGAACGATTCCTTTTTAAGAACACATTTCAATCTGATAAAATTACAGAAAATACTATAGAATTAATAAGAACCATTTCTACCTAACAACCAGCTTCTTCTGCAGGTTACCCGTTTCCGAACTTATGTTTACAAGGTAAACTCCTTTTGACAGGGGTTCGGTATTTAAGCGGTAGTTTAACCGGCCATTGGTTGAAACGGTTTTTGTTAAAACTACTTTTCCCGAAATATTTGCAATGGTTATTTTAACCTCTTTTGATCCGGCAATATTTGCTTTAAGGTTTGCCCAATTTGAGGCAGGGTTGGGATAAACGGACAATGTGCTGCCGGTTAAGCCTGTGTTGTTAATACCATCGAAAATATCCAGTTGATAGGTTGTGGTCAACAAACCTCTGCCGTGGGTGGCAGCCAAAACCATGTTGTCGGAGGTTCGCAGTTTAAGCATATCAACCCTTACGTTTGCCATGCCGTTAACTGCCGGCGACCACTCAACATCATCGTACCTTAACCTGTTGGTAGCCCAAACGCCGGTTTCGGTAGCAAGCAGCACCTGGTCATCGTTTTGCGGATGAAAGATAGCCCAGCGAATTGGCATATCAGGCAAATTGGCCTCTTTATCTGTCCATGTTTGTCCGCCGTCCAACGAAAGCCATACCGAAGTAACGCCATAGTTAGAAAAGGTTACCAAAAGGATGTTTTCGGAGCTTCCGATGGCAACACAGCTAATGCTTGCTTCGGGAAAGTCCGTTCCGGTTAACTCAACGGTTTGGGGAGTCGATTCGGCATGGGTAACCTTAAAAAGTTTTCCCGACTGCGTTCCCACAAACAGCGTTGTGGTTCCGGCAGGCGAGAAGGGGGAGTATTTAACGTGTGAAAAGGGAACGGAACTGTTGGTTCCCAGATTGATTTCCTGCTCGCTTGAAGGTGTTGGAACACCTTTTACCCTGAACAATTTATTGGCATGCGTGCCAAAAAAACTGACCGCATTGGAATAGAGGATGTTGTTTTTGTAGTCGTAATCGGCCGGACTGATAAAGGTGCCTGTTCCGGGATTGCTGTAGCCTGTTTGTACATTGTTACGCCAGAAGGAGTATGAATTGTAATAAACACTGGTGATATACACATCAGGGTCGTCTTGATCCCAAAAGCAAAAGGCTCCATCGCCACCGTCAATCATATCGTTTATGGTTAACGGCTCACCATCGTATTTTAAGGTTCCGTTATCCTGCAGGCCGCCAATAAACTGATTTGTTCCCTCTGTGGGGTTCATGGCACAGCTGTAGAATTGAAGCGTGTTGTAACCCTTATTTTTTTGTTCAAACACCGGATAGTTTTGATTGGCTGTTGAGCTTGAAAAAACACCGCCATCACTTGAAAAAACGGCAGTTGATGGATTTTGAGGTTGATATTTTATAATGTGTTGGTCGGCATGAACATATTCATCGCCACCACCCCAATACATCAGGCTCCAATCGGAAACATGGCGCCATGTCGTGCCGCCGTTACCCGTATTCCACAAATCGAGTCCACCCGAAAATACCCGGTCGGGATTGGTGGGCGACACTTTTAAATCGAAGGCGTGCCATGCCAGGGTTGACCAATCGGTATCGGGAATATTCATTTGTGTCCAGGTGGCTCCGCCATCGTTTGAGCGGACAAAATACCTGCCTCTGTAATAGGTAAAGCCGTTCACATAGCCGGCAGCAAACTGGGCATAAATTCTGTTTGGGTCGGAGGGTGCGGAGGCCAAAATGGTTCGTGCAGGAATATTATAGTAGCTTTCGTTGCTGATGGTTGTGTTGTAATTATCGTAAGTTGACCAGGTTCCGGGCAGGCCGCTGTCGGAATACAATATGGTGGCACCTCCCTTTTTATCTAAGTTTTCCATGGTGCCCACAAACATTCTGCCGTTGGCTGCCACTTCAATATCGGAGGGAGTGTAAGGAACACCTTCGCCCGGAATATCGGGGAGAACCTGATCCCAGGATTCTCCGTTGTCGGTGGAGCGGAAAAGCCCATCGGTGGGCAGGCTGGTATGGTCTTCGCCCATGTAGGTACCCGATGCCACAGCTGCATAAATAACCGTTTGGCCGGCTTCGTCACGAACCACAAGGTCGGTGATGTATGCAAAGTCTTCGGTCGATTCAAGGGTAAACCAGGTTTGTCCGCCGTCTGTGGTTTTGTATATGCCGTTTCCCACTCCCGATGAGGCGCGGTAGATGATGCGGGCAGTTTGTGCTTCGCCGGTTCCCACGTAAAAAACCTGCGTGTTATTGGGGTCGTAGGCTATGCTGCTGATGGAAAGGTCGGGCCAAAAATCATCCACCGGAGTCCAGCTGCTGTTGGCATCGGTAATGTTACTGTTGTACCATAAACCGCCGGTAACGCTTCCGGCATACAAGGCCTGGTGGTTGGCATCGTTGGGGTCGAACATCATGGCACGGGTGCGGCCTCCCATATCGGCACCGGTCTGATCCCACACAATGGGTGGCGTGTAGTCGCGCGAAAGGGCTTGCCGGCGGGCATATTCATAGGCCTTGGGCAGCCGTTTTGCAGGCACATATCCAAGGTGTGGGTCAACGGTAGCAACAAATTCCTGAAGGGCTGCCATATCGGGCATATCGGCCGGTTTTACACCCTCATCGGCATGGGGTGTTGTGTGTGCTCCTTTTTGATAAACGGAAAGGATAAATTTTTCGTAACTGTTGTTGCTTTCAGAATTGGTAACAATGTAAATTCCAAGCAATAACAGGCTGCTAATTAACAGGGAGGTAAATATTTTCATGTGGTTTGACTTTTAATATTGTCAAAGTTACAGCAAATTTGATTTTATGACTGTTTTAACAATAACTTCAACACTTAGTAATTACTACCTTTTAATGACAATCGGTTTTACCTGTTTGTTGCAAGATACAAAACAAGAATTAGTCAAATATTTCACCTAAGTTCGTTTTTATCCTGGTTAATCTTTTTTAAAGTTCATTATCTTCGCACGGTTTATAAACCCGAAAAATATGAAGCACCGTGTTTTGTTTGTGTGTTTGGGCAATATTTGCCGGTCGCCCAGCGCCGAAGCTGTTTTTAAGGGATTGACGGAGAAAAAAGGCAGCAGCAGTTTTTTTAAGATTGATTCTGCCGGCACCTCAGGTTATCATCAGGGGGAGCCTGCCGATGCCCGTATGCAGACCCATGCCGTTAAACGAGGTTATAATTTAACTTCGGTTTCAAGGCCGTTTGACCCGTTTACCGATTGGGATAACTTTGATATAATTGTTGCCATGGACGACAGCAATTTATTGGACTTGAAAGAGATGGCCCGCAATAAAAGCGACCTTAAAAAGCTTTACAAAATGACCGATTTTTCAAAACGGTTTAATTATAATGAAGTGCCCGACCCCTACTATGGCGGGGCACAGGGCTTTGAGCTGGTGCTCAATTTACTGGAAGATGCCGGGGAAGGGTTGTATGAGTTTTTGGAGGGAGAGGAAAACGGACAAGCTTAAAATTTCAACTTAAGCAAAATAAATGGCGGTTTTGTTAAACTAATATTTTTTACCAAAGTCCCGAAGGGATGCTATTAGAACAACACAGCGTGAAATACGGTAGATATAGCAATAATACGGTAAACCCCCGAAGCGGGGTGCTACCATGGCATTGAACATTACACTCTTACGAGGCTTTGGTAATATCATGTCTATTACAAACCCCAACCTTTCCGGACTCCACCGCACCTGCCGACATAGACCGAAAAGGTTTTGCGCTCCAAAACCGTTATTTTTTAATAAACTTTTGTTGCGAAACCAATTTGTTGTTATTGTACACCACTACCACATACAGCCCTTTTGTTAGATTTGACAGGTCTATGGGACGGTTAAGGTTAACCACCGTTTTTACCGTTTGCCCCATGCTATTTACAATGTACGCTTTGGCATGGTTTAAACGCTGCCCGTTGCTTTTAATATAGAGTTGGTTGGCTGCGGGGTTGGGGTAAACGGAAATGGTTTGCTGCTGTTGATGTTCCGGCGTGGAAACCAAACCTGTGCTGTCTAATTTCATAAGAAAAACATTGGTATTGTTATTGGTACTGTCAGGCTGCTCGGTACCCATAAGTATCATGTCAAGAGAAGGCAGGCATACCACATCTACACCGGCACGGGGGGTGGCAGTGGCAATGGTTTTTTCTTCCATATAGGTTAAATCGTGGTCGATAAACCACAAAGCCAACTCGTTATCAATAGTACCTGTAACAACAAACTTGCCGTTTTCGTATTTACCGGAACCGGCAACATTAAAAGTATCATGAACTATCTCAAATGAGTTGCCCCAAACATCACCTCCATCGTTTAACATGGTAAGCACTGCCAGCCATTTTGTACCATCGTACCACACATAATATCTGACAACGCTGCCTCTTTTAGCTGAATACCGGTGCACACCGGCAACATGCGAAGACTTGAAATCCCAATAAAACCCTAAATTACCTACCCCGTTGTAATTTTTACCCAGAACCAACCCACTATAATCATCCAAATCTCCCGCAGTCCACACCTTCTCCGGTGTCATCAACCCTGAGGTATAGGCAACACCACCAATAGTATTAATATCAATGTGTTCATATATTAAATTTCCGTTTGAAGGGTTAATAAGTTCGTATCTTATTTTATGTGCTCCGTTTATTTCTTTTCTCACGAAAAAAAAGTATCCAGTACTGTCCAATACTTCGTCAACAGTAGCAAACCAAAAGTTTTCATAACCAACTTCCTCCCGTGTCCATAACTCACTCCCGTCACCGGTATTGAGTAAAGATAAAAAGCAATGGTTATTTTTGCTTCCAGCCAAGGCAAGGCTGCCGGTATGGGTTACGCACAAGGCGAAATATTTTGACGTATCGGCCAGGGTTACCCGCCAAAGCTCCTGTCCGTCGGCATCGGTTTTTAGCACAAAAGCGTGAGGTACCGCCTGATTTACATCTTCAAACCATCCGCAAACATAAATATTTTCTGAGGAATCGGTAACAATGGCAAGGGGATGGTCCATATCGCCAAAATTATAGGTTTGATTAAAATAGTTTTGGGCAAAAACACCGGAAGAGAACAGCAATAGTGCTAAAAAAAGTAATATATATCTCATTTGTTTATTTTTTGTAAAAATACTAATTCTTAAGGAAAAGTTAACAAGATGTTGCCGGTATTTCATTAAAAAATCAAGCAACATCTTGTTTATTACATTCTAATTAATGATTTAATAACCCGGGCAGGGTGCATTTGGTTCACTTGTGCTGGGATTTGCAGAATAGTCTATTATTAATGTTATGCCGCCTTGGTCCGATACATTTCCCTGATCATCTCTTACTTTAATATCAATTGTATGATAAACCGAATTACCTGGTGATGGAGTAAGGTAGGAGTGCACATAAATGTATTCACAATTATCACCACCGCTGGCATAAAAATAAGGGGTTGTAATACTACATTGCCAACCCGAGGTGCCGGGGTCAAGATCAAGATATCCGCATCCCCATGTCGGATTATTCGGATCCATACCACTAACTATATCGGAATATTTTACATAATAGTTGCTGCTTGCATTTTGGTCAACTTCAACTGTTTTCCAACCAACATGAAGTCCGTTGGTTTCGCTCGGATCAGGTGTTGTCAATTGCGAATTATTACTATTGTTAACTGTGTTTACCGAGGGAATAAACGACATAAGGGCTACTGAAACAAAAATTAGTGCCAATAAAATATAGAGCTTTTTAAAACTTTTCATAGTTATTATTTTTTAATTTATTTGTTGAAGGGAACAGGTAGCAAATGATGATTGAATGGTTTGGTAATGGTATGGGTGGAAAAATATTCCATAAAGCTGCAATGGGTAGTCGGGAAAACTTGTCCAAAGCAGCCGGGGCCTGTCAAACTTATTCTTCCCTAACAAAAAAATATGCTTTGTGTTGTAAAACCGAACATACTTATACTTTGCTACTGCATTACCATGTATATAAAGAAAAGCTAAACTGAGAAAACAAGAAACTAATAAAAATATAAAATTAGTGAGGGGGGGTAATTGATTGTTTACCAGTAATATACAAAATATCTTTTATTAAGTACTGTAATATATTTATCAAACTTGTCAATGGAAAGCTGTTTTAGTTTAAAAATGTAAAGGTAATTTAAATATTAACACTAAATTTTGTTTGGCTGAAAAATTTATCAGTTTTTTTAATCTTCACCAGTTTTACCAAAGTCCCGAAGGGACGTTATTTGAATAACACCGGGTGAAGCCCGGTGAATATAACAACAATACCGTAAGCCCCCGAAGCGGGGCGTTATCAAAACATTAGATATTACGCCCACTACGGGGCTTTA
The DNA here is from genome assembly GCA_027011095.1 of Bacteroidales bacterium. Taxonomy (GTDB): domain Bacteria; phylum Bacteroidota; class Bacteroidia; order Bacteroidales; family F082; genus B16-G9. The sequence continues at coordinate 9,555 of JALVAQ010000476.1, read as the reverse complement.
GTTATCTTTTCCTATTTTCCATACGCTAACACGTATGGTTATTCATATTGCATCCCCTTCGGGGATTTTAGAACCGGTTTTTTTATGTTTTCAACTATTTTACCAAAGTCCCGAAGGGACGCTATTTGAATAACACCGGGTGAAGCCCGGTAGCTATAGCAATAATACAGTAAGCCCCCGAAGCGGGGCGTTATCAAATAAATAGTCCCGCGTAACGAAATCCGATAGCGCTCTGTCGGCTCTATAATAGTCAGCACATAAAATAGGAATTAGCCGGTTCGGCTCATTAAACAAAAGAATACGGCTCATATTTTTGAACTATTGAGCCGAATTTACTACCCTTGTGAGCTAAACAGCAGATATAAAATTGGAAAACCTACCAGTTTATGTAATGAATAATATAATGTGTTGATTGGTACGACTCAATAATTTGCTTTCGCGATTCTTCGGCTTCTTTATAGGTTTCAAATCCGTTTGACAACCGGTGGCCACGGTCGGCATGCGGCCAGTTAACAACCTGTTTCATCAATAAGTTATTGTAAGTATAGGTTAAATGGTATTTCCTTTTCTCCTTATGGATGTTGCTGATGTACAAATGATATGCTTTATTATTTCCGCCTGAGGGGTCGCAATAGCACGATGAAAACACGTAATAGTAGTAAGGTCCCAAATCAACATCGGGAGTAACGGCTTCATTAAAAAGCGATGAGGGAACTTCTTTTTTAATAACCGGATTGATGGTGTTTTTATACACTTCGGCAATAAAATTGTAGCAAATGGTTACACCGGCCAAAAGCAGGTCGTAATCGCCATCACCATCATAGTCACCCCATTTTACCTTTCCCGATGCCACTCCCGGCAACCCTGCGTGAATATCTTTAAACCTAAACCCGCCAAGGTTTTCGTAAACGTAAGTATAGGATCGCTCCAACGATTCGCCGCACATGGCAATATCCAAATCACCGTCATGGTCGTAATCGGCAAGGTCGATATAACAGTTTTTAAGGCCCCTGATAACGGTTGGAACTTCGGTAAAAAAGCCCTTTTTATTGCTGTAGATGATGCATGTGGGGTATCCGTTTTCATCTTCACCACTGACAATAAAATCCAAAGTACCGTCACTATTTAAATCGCCCCATCTGCCGTAACTGTGTTTTAACGGCAAAAAGTTTTGGTTTAGCTTTATATATTTGCGCTGCCGGTACATATAAACTGCCGTATAGGGATGTCCGCCAACATCGCCGGTTACAAGGATATCCAACTTGCCGTCATCGTCAAAATCACCCCAGTCGGCATTGCCGTAATAAACGCCGGGAACGCCTGTAACAAGCTCTTCAAAGGTTCCATCGTTATTATTATAAATGGTGGTCGTAAGTTTATTGTTGGCGTCTTTACCGGTTGCAAGGATGTCAAAATCTCTGTCGTGGTCAAAATCACCCCAAGTCACCGACCCTTCAATTACCGGGTCAAATATTTGGTTGTCAATTTTATAACGATAATGTCCGGCATTGTTGTACAGCCTCATTACCGGTGTATTATATTTGTTTAGCCCTGTTACCACGATGTCTAAATCGCCATCGCCGTCATAATCGGCTGAAGCAGAAGACCCAAGGTAAATTGCCGGTAATGATGATTTGGTGTAAACAAAGTGATCGGCATCTTTATACCTGTTCATGGTTGATGTTACCACATGCTTGTTGTTGACAAAATACTCGCCGCTTACCCATATCCCTTTATGTTTACTGCCCGATACGTCAAGCCACCCTGCAACAGGAGCCATTACCCCTTTCAGGTTAGTTTTAACCTTAACCAGTTTTTGACCCTGTGTTAAAGCAATCAGCGATAATAAAAAAACTAATAAAACGGTTTTTTTCATAAACAGATAATCCGGTTTTCAGGCATAAAAATAGTAATTTACAGCCTCTGAATTACAAATTGGCTTTAAAATAGTCGGTAATTTTGGTATAGAGGTGTGCCCTGTCCTTTCCTCTTACATTGTGCTCGTGCCCGGGATAGACAAAGTAATCCATTTGCTTACCATCCTTTATGGCAGCTTGTAAAAACAGGAGGCTTTGCTGCCAAACCACTGTGGGATCCATGGTCCCGTGTATTACCAGCAGTTTTCCTTCCAGGTTATCTACATAATTTAACAGGCTTGCATTTTTGTATCCTTCGGGGTTGGTTTGGGGTGTGTCCATGTAGCGTTCGCCGTACATTACTTCGTAATACTTCCAGTCGATAACCGGCCCTCCGGCTACAGCTACCTTAAATACACCCGGATTTTTAAGTTTTAACGATATGGTCATAAACCCGCCGTAACTCCATCCGTCAACACCAATTCGGGTTGAATCGACATAAGGAAGCGACTTTAAATAGTTAACACCCGCCATTTGGTCTTTTACTTCGAGGGTGCCGAGGTTTCGGAAAATAGCCTGCTCAAAATCGCGTCCACGGTTGGCCGAGCCTCTGTTGTCGAGGGTAAAAACAACATATCCCTGTTGCGCCAGATAGTTTAAAAACAGGCCGGCACCACTCAACCACGAGTCGGTGATAAGTTGCGCATGGGGGCCGCCGTAAACATAAACAATGGCAGGATACTTTTTGGTGGAATCGAAATCGGGAGGGGTAATAATGCGGCAATAAAGCTCAGGAGTGTTTTCGGGTTTTATGGTAAATATTTTTGTTTTCCCCAACTTATAATCTTTTAAAGGATGGTTGTTTTCTTTAATCACCCTAACCTCTTTTCCTTTGTTACTCAGTAATATATATTTGCGGGCAGCTTCGGAATTGCTGTAAATATCAATAATAAATTTACCATCGTAACTAACAAGGCCTGTGTGGGTTCCATGGTCGGGCGAAATCCGTTTTACATCGCCTCCCTTTAAACTTACGCTATATATATTTTGCTGCAAAGGGCTTTCTTTGGTAGCGTTAAAAAACACTTTATCCTTGCCAAAATAGCCTATAAAATTGGTTACTACCCAATTGCCTTTGGTCAGTTGTTTTAATAATTCACCTTTGGTGTTGTATAGGTAGAGGTGGTCGAACCCATCGCGCTCACTAATCCAGATAAACTGGTTAGGATTGGCGGGATTAAAATAAAGAGGATGTTCAGGCTCCACATATTTGGGGTTCTGCTCTTCAAACAGCGTGGTTACCAAATCGCCCGTAGTAACATCATATTTGTTTAATTTAAAATGATTTTGATCGCGGTTTAAAAGGGCAATGTAAATATATTTTCCCGATGGATCCCATGTTACGGCTGTCAGATAGTGGTCCTTTGGCTCGCCGGTTTTTAAAAACAGGGTATTTCCGGTTTCTGGATTAAACACACCCAAAGTTACCTGATGGCTTGTTTCGCCGGCCATGGGATACTTGGTGGTTTTTACCGTGGCAATACGGGTGTCGATGTTTACAAGCGGATAATCGGCAACCATGGTTTCGTCTTTGCGATAAAAAGCCAGTATTTTACCATCGGGCGACCAAAAAGTACCTGTGTTAATACCAAATTCAACGCGGTGCACCGTTTGTCCGTTTACAATGCCGGGATTGTCGTCATGGGTTACCTGCACGGTACTGCCGTTCATCGAAATAAAAAGGTTGTTTTTTATGGTATAAGCAATGTATTTGCTCTTTTTGTTAAAGTCGATGTTGGCGGCATTATCAGGAATATCGGCAAAATTTTGAAGCAGATGTGTTTCGGTATTATAGCTAAACCATTTTGTTTTAGACGAAAACACAACCTCTTTTTGATTTAAAAACGAAATACGGGGAAGCCTTTTCAACGAATCAAAATCGTTTTGTGCCAGCTTTTCGTTTAAATTATCCAATGTTAAAAACAGGGTTTCGCTGTTGCCTTTGGCAGATACTTTATACAGATTATTATGTTTTGCGTAAACGTAATAGTCGTGCTTTGGCATCCACTGTAGTTGTGGTATGCGTACCGGATAGATGGCCGGATTCATATAAATGGCATCTTCGGTGGTAAGCATTTTATCCTGAGCCATACTGGAATAGCTCAATAAAAGGCTAAGCGATAAAACAAAAATTCCGGCTATTTTTTTCATGATATTCTATTTTTGATTCTGTAATTTCTTAAGCCGGTAAAATTACTCAAAAAAGTTACGAGGCGGGAGTACAAAGAATTAATACCTTTGCAAAAATTTTAAATACATAGAATTTATGCCCAATAAACTAATGGATCCCATCGGAAAGCTCATGGGATTGCGCTACAAGTCACACCCCTGGCATGGTGTTGAAATTGGCTCAAAAGCTCCTGAACTGCTTACCTGCTACATCGAAATGGTGCCCACCGATACCGTTAAATATGAGGTAGATAAGGAATCGGGGTACCTGCGAATTGACCGGCCTCAAAAATATTCAAATGTGGTTCCGGCCTTATATGGATTTATCCCGCAAACTTACAGTGCCCAACGCGTTGCCGACTTTTGTAACGAAAAAACCGGCCGCACCGATATTGTTGGAGATGGCGACCCTGTTGATATTTGTGTGCTAACCGAAAAAGAGATTGCCCATGGCGACATTTTGGTTCGTGCCCGTCCCATAGGTGGCTTCAGAATGATTGACAGCAACGAAGCCGACGATAAAATTGTAGCCGTTTTAAACAACGATGCTTTTTACAGTTCGTTCAACGATATTTCGGAATTGCCCGAACTGGTTATCGACCGCCTGAAACATTATTTTCTTACCTATAAAGATTTGCCCGGCAAACAGATAGATGTGGAGATTTCGCATGTTTATGGCAGGGAAGAGGCTTACGAAGTGATTAATCGTTCGGTAGAAGATTATCATAATAAATTTCAAAATCTCGAATCGTTTTTAAGAGACGTGTAACGGGTTTTCTGCTGCACTTAAACACTACTCCTGCCTTTGTGCTTAAAGTTGTGTAAGGTCTAAATAAACGACTATTATAATATTGTATTACATTTGCAGCGTTTTTTAAAATCGCTAAAAAATTATTTTACTATGGCTAAAAATTTGGTAATTGTTGAGTCACCCGCGAAAGCTAAAACAATAGAAGGATTTCTTGGAAAAGATTATACTGTTAAATCGAGTATGGGACATATTATGGACCTCAACAAAACAAACCTGAGTGTTGATGTTGAAAACGATTTTGAACCTAAATATGAAGTTAGTGCCGATAAAAAGAAGATAGTTTCCGAGTTGAAAAAGCTCACTAAAGAGGCTGAAACTGTTTGGCTTGCTTCGGATGAAGACCGTGAAGGAGAGGCCATTGCCTGGCATTTATACAATGCGCTGGGGCTTGATGATGATAAATCGAAACGTATTGTTTTCCATGAGATTACAAAAAATGCCATCGTTAACGCCATCGAAAACCCCAGAAAAATTGACAAAAATCTTGTTTCGGCACAATTTGCCCGTCGTGTACTCGACAGGTTGGTTGGCTACGAACTGTCGCCCCTGTTGTGGAAAAAGGTAAAACCTTCGCTATCGGCAGGACGGGTGCAATCGGTAGCCGTTCGGTTAATTGTGGAACGCGAAGAGGAGATTAAAAATTTTAAAAGCAAATCGTTTTTTAAAATTGTTGCCGAATTTAAGCTCAACGGACAATCCTTTACTGCCGAATACGCCAAAAAATTCGATACTTCAAAAGAGGCTAAATCCTTTTTAGAAAATCAAATTGGTGCCGAATACAACATTTTATCGATTGAAAAAAAACCCGGGAAAAAGTCGCCGGCAGCACCTTTTACCACTTCAACATTACAACAGGAAGCATCGCGTAAGCTGGGCTTTCCGGTGGCAAAAACCATGCGGGTAGCGCAAAACCTTTACGAATCGGGAAAAATTACCTACATGCGAACCGATTCGGTAAACCTTTCAAACATGGCTTTGGCAATGGCTAAGGAGGAGATAACCTCGCGGTACGGCGATAAATATGTAAAAGTCAGAAAATACGCCACCAAATCGAAAGGGGCACAGGAGGCTCACGAAGCCATCAGGCCTACCTATTTAAACAACGATACCGTTTCAGGCTCATCCGACGAAACCCGTCTGTACAACTTAATTTGGAAAAGAACCATTGCTTCGCAGATGGCCGATGCCAGGTTGGAAAAAACGGTGGCTCAAATACAATCGAACCATGCCGACGATCCGTATATTGCTTCGGGAGAAGTTATTACTTTTGATGGCTTTTTAAAAGTATATCGCGAAAGTGTTGACGAAGAAAATGGTGAACAAAACACATCGGGCATGTTGCCTCCCATGAAAAAAGATGACAAACCCGAAGCCGTTAAGCTGGAAGGAAAAGAGCGTTTTACCAAACATCCGCCAAGATATACCGAAGCCAGCCTTGTTAAAAAAATGGAGGAGCTGGGAATTGGCCGTCCATCTACTTATGCGCCAACCATTTCAACCATTATTAACAGAGGGTATGTTGTTAAAGAGAGCCGCCCGTCGGAAAAAAGAAAAGTAACCGTTTTTGAACTTGTAAACGATAAACTTACCGAAAAAACATTATCGGAAAACACCGGCTCCGAAAAAGCCAAACTCTTTCCCACCGACATTGGCACACTGGTAAACAGCTTTTTGGTAAAATATTTTTCCGATATTCTCGACTATAATTTTACCGCAAAGGTGGAAAAGGAATTTGACGAAATTGCCGAAGGAAAAAAACAGTGGAATAAAATTATAAAAGATTTTTACGGCGATTTTCACGAAAAGATTGAAGACACGCAAAAAAATTCGGGAAAATTCAGTGGCGAAAAGCTGCTGGGTGTTGACCCCGAATCGGGTAAAAATGTGTACGTAAAAATCGGACGTTTTGGCCCCATCGCGCAAATTGGTGATACCGAATCGGAAGAAAAACCAAAATTTGCAGGACTGCGAAAGGGACAGTCAATCGACACGATTACATTGGAAGAGGCTTTGAAACTGTTTGATTTTCCGCGGATTCTCGGAAAATATGAAGGTGAAGATGTTAGCGTAGCCATAGGGCGCTTTGGGCCTTATGTTCGTCTTGGTAAACTGTTTGTATCCATTAAAAAAGATGACGATCCGGCTTCCATAACGCTCGAAAGAGCCATTGAGCTGATTGAGGCCAAACGCAAAGCCGATCGCGAAAAAATAATTAAAACCTTTGACGAAGATCCTGATGTACAGGTGCTCAACGGACGCTACGGCCCCTATCTTGTAATTAAAAAACAAAATTACAAAATCCCCAAAGGTACCGACCCGGCCACTTTAACCCTCGAAGATTGCTACGAAATTTCAAAAGACCCCAAAAACATGCCTAAAAAGAGGTTTGCCAGGAAAAAGAAATAAGCAAAATGGAAAATATTTTATCAACCCAAGAGCGGCTAAAAGCACTGAAACATATTATTGAACATAATATGCCCGTGAATAAAATTTTGGGGATGGATATAAAAAAACTGGAGGAAGGTTTTGCCGAAGTTTGTATTCCTTTTAAAAAAGAGTTTGTTGGTGATTTTTCACGTGGTTTGTGGCATGGTGGCATTCTGGCCAGTATTGCCGACAGTACCGGTGGGCTGGTAGCCTTAACGCTGGCCCGTCCGGGCGATAATGTTAACACCATTGATATGCGTATCGACTACCTTCACGGAGCCATTGAAAAAGATATTTTTGCCGTGAGCCATCTTGTTAAATCGGGGAAAAGGGTAATTGTTGCCGATGTAAAACTGTTTCAAAAGCACCAAAAAGATCCGGTGGCCGTTGCCCGGTGTGCCTTTAGCATAAAACGTCGTGCGGTATAATAAAACCATGGCTGATGATTTAATATACAAAATTGGCATTACGCTTATTCCTTCCATAGGTTCGGTAAACGGTAAAAAACTGGTATCCTATTGCGGCGGTGCCGAAGCTGTTTTTAAAGAGAAAAAAAGTGCGCTGTTAAAAATTCCCGGAATAGGTCGTAGTACGGTAAATAATATTGTCAATCAATCGGTTTTAAAACGTGCCGAAAAAGAAATTGCTTTTATTAAAAAATATGGTGTTAAGCCGCTTTTTTATACCGACGAGCAGTATCCAAAACGACTTTTTCATTGCGAGGATGGACCTGTAATGCTTTACTACAATGGCAACCGCAACCTTAACCATCAGCGGGTGCTGGCCGTGGTGGGCACACGACGGTCAACAGCTTACGGCAAGGTTCAGTGCGAAAAAATATTGGAAGGATTAAAAGATACAGAGGTAATGATTGTAAGCGGGCTTGCTTACGGCATCGACAGTTGCGCCCATAAAAACGCCCTGAACCACCATTTACCAACGGTAGGAGTAATGGGGCACGGACTTGACAGGGTTTATCCTTCGGAAAACAGAAACCTTGCCGCAGCCATGATGGAAAATGGCGGTTTGCTAACCGAGTTTATGTCGGGAACCAATCCTGACAGGGAAAATTTTCCAAAACGAAACCGCATTGTTGCGGGCATGGCCGATGCGGTGCTGGTGGTTGAGTCGGGAATTAAAGGGGGCGCTATTATTACGGCGGACATAGCCTTTTCGTATAGCCGCGATGTGTTTGCCCTGCCCGGTAAAGTGAATGCCACTTACTCAAAAGGATGCAATTTTTTAATAAAAACAAACCGGGCTGCGTTGGTTGAGTCGGCTGAGGATATTATGAGAATAATGAACTGGGAAACCCTCGAAAAGAAAGAACCGGTTCAAACCGAACTTTTTGTTGACCTTACCGAAAATGAACAAAAACTGGTAAACATTCTTACCGAAACCGGAGAAAACGGTATTGACGAACTGATGGCCAAAAGTAAAATTCCCATCTCGCAGGTTTCATCCATTTTATTAAACCTGGAATTTAGAGGGGTTGTATTAAGTCTTCCGGGTAAACGGTACAGGTTGAGGTAAAATAATCTTTAAGTTCAAGATATTAATGGCTTTTGATTTCCGGGTTGAAACGGACAAAAAACTTACTTCTTTATCCAAAATATTTCAGCAAGATAATCCTTTTCCGACCGGTCAATCCAACCCCCAATGGCTGCCTGAATTTTATTTTGAGCCATTAATAAATTAATATGTCGTTTGATGAGAGCTTCACCATAGTGCTGCGAAATAAAAAATGCATTTTCTCCTTTCAACTTGTGCTTAATACATATTTCGCCAATCATTATATTTGGAAGGGTATAAACAAACACCGCCGGGCTTGGAAAAAATGCACTATCATCACTCACGCTATCCCAATGGTTTATGTCGGTAGCAATGGTAGAATGTGCATTGGAAAGCACTACCCCGATATCCTCTTCGGCAATATCGGTATAAGTAATATCCATCAACAGCACTTCGGCGGCCAGCATGCCCAGCTTGCTGATTTCATCCATTTTGTAAAACTTGGGGTATTTTACCTTCAGGTTTTTCCACGATGCTTTAAGAAAATCCTTTAATGAAAGCGCCGGGTCAGCTTCAAAAAACAGCTCCCCATTTTTAACAATCTTATGGTTAGCTATGGTAATATGATGGGTGATGCGACTCATAAGGTTTCTTTTTTAACAATTAACGCTGCATTGCAACCACCAAATCCCGAAGCGAGCTTAAGGCAGGTATTCAGCT
>JALVAQ010000475.1 GCA_027011095.1 Bacteroidales bacterium | reverse complement strand
AATATAATGAACATATGTTCATAACGCAAGAAAATGACAAAAAAGTTTTATTTTTAAAGTGACACCCTAAGCTTGTTCGGTTTTGTCCACAGAAAATACGAGTGGGTTTCTTTAGCTGGAAATATTTTTATTTATCTCTTTAATTTTGTCAGCAAAGCCGGTAATCATATCGGGGTTGGTTTCAAACTTATTGCCAATCACGGCAATATCGGCACCTGCCATCAAAATGCTTTCCAGTTTTTCTTCGGTTTTAATGCCGCCGCCAATAATAACGGGTACATCCACCGACTGTTTAACAAATTGAATCATCTCTTCGGGAACGGTGCGTTGGGCACCACTTCCGGCATCCATAAAAATAAGTTTCATGCCCAGCATTTCGCCCGCCATGGCTGTGCAGGCTGCAATATCTTTTTTATCGGAAGGAATTGGAAACGAATTACTCATATAGGTAACGGCGGTGGGTTTTCCGCTGTCCACAAGCATATATCCCGTGGGCACCACTTCGAGGCCGCTCATTTTAATATAGGGTGCCGAAATTACATGCATGCCAATGAGCATATCGGGATTTCTACCTGAAATTAATGAAAGAAACAAAATGGCATCGGCATGGTTGCTAACCTGATATGTGTTTCCCGGAAAGAGTACCACGGGGATATTGCTGTTATTTTTTAAAATTTTAACACAGGTATTCAAAACACCCGAAGTTAGCAGGCTGCCCCCTACAAAAAAGAAATCGACTCCAGCTTTTTGAGCAGTTGCTGTCAACGATTCCAATTGATCGTTGTTTAGTTTATCGGGGTCAACCAAAACCGCAAGTTGTTTTTGTTTTCGGTTAAAGCGCTCAGTAACATTCATATTTTTGTAAATTTATAGTCAGAAAACATCATAAAAAAGCAAAAATACATATTTATCGGGTGGGTATTTGAAAAGAAATCTTAATATTGAAAATAATTATCAAAGTATATGGAGAATAGTAATCGTACAGTTTTGGTGTTAGATGCCGGCGGAACTAATTTGGTTTTTAATGTGGTACGGAATGGGAAAATATCAGGCATACCGGTTATATTGCCTGCTGAGTCGGATAGTCTTGATGCGTTTATTCAAAAACTCATTGCAGGTTTTAAAACCATAAACAAGCAAAGCGGTTTGGTTGCCGATGCCATTAGCTTTTGTTTTCCCGGCCCGGCCGATTATGAAAACGGCATCATAGGCGATTTGGAAAATATGCCTGTTTTTAGAGGGGGTGTTCCGCTGAAAAAGATTTTGGAAAATCATTTTCGCATCCCTGTGTTTATAAATAACGATGGCGATCTTTTTACCCTTGGCGAAGCATTGGGAGGCGTGCTTAATGAGATTAACCAAAAGGCAACTAAACCCTATAAAAATTTGTTGGGTGTTACTTTGGGGACCGGATTTGGAGGTGGGCTTGTGGTTGATAACAAGCTGTTTAGGGGTGACAATTCGGCGGCGGCCGAAATAAACAGAATGAGCAACCTTTTAAATAGTGATGAGAGCGTTGAAGAGGTGTTAAGCATCAGAGGTATTAAAAGATTGTATGCCGAAAAATCAGGAATTGATATTGTTGCCTCTCCCGAACCCTTTGAGCTGTATCAAATTGCTGTCGGGAAAAAATCCGGTAACCGTACTGAAGCCATTGAGGCCTGGGATATTTTTGCCACCGTACTTGCCGATGCCATTGCCAATGCGGTAACCCTAACCGACTGCAACGTTGTTATTGGTGGAGGGCTTTCGGGGGCCTATCCTGTGTTTTTACCAAAAACCATCGAATGCCTGAACGGATATTTTTCGGACACAGGAGATAAAAAAACCCCGCGTCTTGAAATTAAAGCTTTTAACTGGCACGATAAATTACAACAAAAGCAGTTTTTAAAAACAGATTATAAAAAGATACCCGTGCCTTTTTCGGATGAGGTTGTTGAATGGAACAGTGAGAAAAAAATTGCTGTGGCTGTTAGTTCGTTGGGCACCTCCAATGCAGTGGCCATTGGTGCCTACCACTTTGCCGTTAATTGTTTATAGGTTAAATATTGTATTGATATTTCAATCTGAAAAATAAAAACTACTTTTGTCTTTCGTTAAAGGATTGTCAACAATTTCAGTAAAAACATGTCGAAAAGAATTTCTATTATTGTAGCTATTGCCGAAAATTATGCCATAGGAAAGGATAATGATTTGTTGTGGCATATATCAAAGGATTTAAAACGTTTTAAGCAACTCACTAAAAATCATTATATTGTAATGGGAAAGAACACCTATTACTCACTGCCCGTTCGTCCTTTGCCACACCGAACCAGCATGATTATTACCGATGTACCCGGTGAAGAAATCGACAATTGCCTGATGGCTTATTCCATTGATGATGCCATTGCTAAAATGGACGATACGGGCGAAAACTTTATTATTGGCGGTGGTTCCATTTACAAACAGTTTTTGCCCCTTGCCGATAAATTATACATTACGCGGGTACACAAATCGTTTGAAGCCGATACTTTTTTTCCGGAAATATCGTTGGATGAATGGGAATTGACAGAGAAAACCGATGTTGATGATGACCCTCAAAACGATTTTACCTACACGTTTGAAATTTATAACCGTAAACGATGAAACTTGTTAAAAATATTGTTTTTGCAGGCCTGGTGTTTGGTTTGTTTTTATTGGCTCAGTCGTGTGAAAAAACGCCACAAAACACCCAAACCGACTTTAAACAAGATATGGCGGTGGTTAGCGATGCGCAGTTTCCGCAACAATTTGCCAATCAGTTTATACTAACTTTTTTCAAATCAATTTACGATTCTACACTTATTAATACAGGGCTGAGTAAAATAGACAGTGCCAAGGTTATGTTAAACCATGTACCCGATACGTTGGAAATTCAGGTTGAATATTGGTACGAAAGTGAAAACAATCATTGGCATCACTACGATGGCAACGGTCATTTTCGTATGGGCACTTTTACTTACGTGATGGATACCACTTTTCTTACTTCTACTACCGGAAGTTGTTCTATTTTGGTTAATAAGCTGTTTTATTTCGATTCGCTTCCAACCAACATTCAAAACATCTCCATCGAAAAAACAGGGTTGTCGGATGCCGGAAATCAAACGTTCAAGGCTACCTTTAACAACATGGTTATGTCGGGAACTTATACCGGTAAAAAAACCCGTACTTTTTCGGCAACCTTTAATTATGAGCTTTTTAAAGATGCCTCAACACCTTATTCCTCCCCCGACGATTATTTTCTTTTTACCGGAAATATTGAGGGAAATACCAACTCCGATTACACTTTTAATATTACAATTTCCGATACAAACCGGTATAAAATCGACTATAACTGCCGATATACCATTGAGGGGAAAAGCAATGTAACCATAAGCGGAGGGCCTGTTTTTTTTGGCAACATTTTACTGGACTATATAACCGAAGACGGATGTGACAACTTTTATCAAATTACGTTTCCCGAAATGTTTTCAACCAAAAGCCACATTGAATAGCTGAGGTTATTGGCTAACAATTGGTATAAAAACATCCCGGCTCCCCTTCTCAACTTCTCCCTTTCCCTCCTCTCTCTTATCTCAGTCCATCAATCTTTTTTCGCCTTCCAGCATTTTAATTTCCGAGATATCCTGACTTACTTCGAGGGTTCCTTTGTAATTGCCGTTTACATCGTGAACCGCAAAATATTGTATCAAAATAAATTTAGTCCCCATCTGAATCCAGAAACTCTCTTTGGTTTTTGTCCCCGCTTTAAAAGCATCCAGCAATTCCTTAACAATATGCACGCTTGAAGGGGGGTGGCAGTTTTCGACCAGCCGGCCAATAATGGCTTTGGAGCGTGGGAATATGCGGTGTCCGGGCGTGGAAAAATAGCGCACCTCATCATTTTCGTCCACAAAGGTCATGTCCACCGGAAGATGGTTAAGCATCATAACAGCCTGTTCCAGTTTTAACAAACCGGTACCCATATCCAAAACGGCATTCGGATCAGTAATTGTAGCAACCTGTTGTGTTTCATTGTTTTTTGTCTTCCTTTCGGCGGCAATGGTAACCAAATCGGGTTTTTCAATAAACGCAAACCCTTCTTCCATCGACTGTTTCATCATTTCATCCCAAACGGTATCGGGTATTAACGAAAAAATTACCGGAAACAAAATATACTCCTCTCTAAACCTGATGGCATACATCACAAAAAAGAGGTCGCCAAGCAGCCGGTTCAACCTTTTAAGATCGGTGTTTTCATTGTCGATAATTTCAATAATTTCTTTGGCAAACCGTCTGATGTCATCGTGATAAGCCCACATTAGCGGCAGGCAGCCATACTCTTTCAAAAATTTTTCAATGTATGGAAAAAGAATATTCTCTTTTTTTACATAGTGAACCTCAAACTGCTGTAACTCGAAAACCCTGTCGCTGATTTCGTTTAAGATATCCTGTCTTGCCTCGACATCCATATTTTTTTGGTTGAACGCTTTAATCAACGGGCGCATTTCCATAAGACGATGATTCAGTTCATTGTTTTCACGAACCATGCTGCCCAAAAAGGGGATGGCGCTGTAATCGGGAATTTCTGCCGACACCAGGCCCTTGTAAAGCATGTTCAACGCTTTGTTGACGGCAGATTTAACCTCTTCAATGTTCAAATTCTGTTTCATCAGGCGGTCAACCATAGCCACAACATCGAAGGGTTGAACATGGTCGATGGCATCGGCATATTGTTTAATCAATTCACTGCCTTTTTCCTTGTTAATCAACCCGTTTACAAATGCTGTAAGGTCGTTTATCCGGTTTTCCGTATTGTTGATAAATTCTGACATAGTTGCTTATTTTAACGATTCAAAAATAACAAAATTAAGTGTGCTTAAACTTTTTAACTTTGCGGCTGTAAAATAAACTTTACATCCATGTCAGATAACAAAAACAAACAAAATAAATTTGACAAAAGCTATATGGAGATGGCTTTTGTGTGGGCCAACAATTCCTATTGCGAAAGGCGCAAAGTGGGTGCTTTAATTGTAAAGGATCGTATGATTATTTCGGATGGCTACAATGGAACGCCGTCTGGTTTTGAAAATGTTTGCGAAGAGGAAAACAACACCACCAAGCCTTACGTATTGCATGCCGAGGCCAATGCCATTACCAAAGTTGCCAAATCGAACAACAGCAGCAATGGTGCCACGTTGTATGTTACCGATTCGCCGTGCATGGAGTGTTCGAAGCTAATTATCCAGTCGGGAATAAAAAGAGTGGTTTACTCCCGAGAATATCGCATTACCGACGGGTTGGATTTATTAAAAAGAGCAGGCATTGAGTTGGTAAAGCTGGTTGACGGCTAATTCCTATTTTGATGTGCTGACACCATTATAGAACCGATAGAGTGTTGTCGGATTTTGTTGCCTGGGACTTTGTCAAAGTTGTTAATAATCTTAAAAAAACCCTGTGTTAAATCCCCGAAGG
>JALVAQ010000474.1 GCA_027011095.1 Bacteroidales bacterium | reverse complement strand
ATCTAAAACAGATGACAAACGGCTACCGTAATGGGCAGGAAAACCACCTTTTATCAATTTTACGTCATTTATTGCATCTGCATTAAAAACTGAAAGAAAACCACCAAAATGAGCAACATAATATAAAGGCACGTCATCTAATAATATAAGATTTTGGTCGGGGCTTCCCCCTCTTACATAAAGATTACTTTTTGCTTCGCCACCGGATTGAACACCCGGCGTTAATTGATATGCTTTTATTATATCTACTTCACCAAATAAATTTGGTAGCGTTTTTATTGTTTTCATTGGTAAACGAACAACCCCTGTTTCGGGACGTGTTACAATATTTTCTTCCTTTGTGGCAGAAACGGTTACAGTACCTAATGTTATACCCGGTATTAAATAAAAATCCAATTGCTTTTTATGTTTTTGTGGTATTTTAAGGTTTAATGGTTGATACCCTAAAAATGATATAAATATTTCTAAACTGTCGTTAGTTTTAACTGTTAAACTATAAAATCCATATTCATTTGCAATAGTTCCGGTTTTGGTATTTTTCTCATATATTGTTGCACCAATTAATACCTCTCCAGTTAATTTATCATAAATAAAACCACTTATTGTTACATTGTTTTGCGCAAACAATGAAATGCTGGCAAATATTAACGCTATAATTATCAGACTTTTTCTCATTATTCACTTATAACTTGCTTATTAATATGAAGTGAAACAATATCATTATTAAAACCCGCAAAAAGACCATATCCATTTCTTATATTTGATTCAACATCCAATGGCTCTCCCATACCATACAAAATATCTTCCTGCCTACTATACAATTGTTGTATCATTGTTGTCTTAAACTTATAATACTCTTCGGTAACGTTGCGTAAATGGATGCTGATATAATGAGCAGAAATATATCTTTTGTCACTTTCTTTTTGTGGTGGTGTGTAGTAAACATTAAGAGTATGTTCTTTACCATTAATTTCCTTATCTGTAAATAACAGATATTTGGGTTTATGGACATCAAATCGCATTAATGATGGGTAATAGCTTTCTGAAGTAATGATTTTATCATTAGTTGATAATTCATAATAATCTGAAGGGGTATCATAAGAAAAAGCTATGTCTGATACTGCTAATTCATAATAATTAGTTTCATTTGCAGGGTCGGTAAACGTAATTGAAATTTCAGAGAATACACTACCTGTTTCGTCAAAATAAGCTATTGGAGTTATAACTGTATCTGTAATATTAACCTTGGAAGGGATTGTTGTACTTGCCGTAACGGTATCATATCCTTTATTAATAATTTTAATTGAATAAGTATTACCTGCAATAGGATAATCACTCATCGACTCTGAAATAACATAAGTATTAATACTATCTGCATATTTCAATGTATCCTTTAAAATCATATTCTCATAATATAATACTTGTGCATCGTCAATTATACTCGTTGTGGTGTCAAATATATGTTTACTACTTTGTAATACAATACCAAGATCTTTTGGCCTTGGAAACGTAAGAGGAACTATTGTTGAATATACAACAAGTTTATGTTGATCTTCCGGTATATTAATTTCAATTTCTTTGGTACAAGAAAATAAAAGCAATACTAATATTACGAGATATGTTTTATTCATTGTTTTTTAAGCTCTTCAACTATCACATCCTCAAGATAATCAATGGAGTGTCTTTTGTTTAATATTTTTTCATTTACAACAAATGTAGGTGTTGAATATAAACTTAAAAACAACATTATTGTTGTATAATTCTTTAACTCTTTTGCTGTGTGTTGGCCTTATCTATTTGTAATCAATTGTTTATTTCTTTCATTACCTTGTTGCTAATGAGCAAATTTTTACAATATTGGCACTCACCTTCATACTTCTGATAGCTTCGATAATTATTGGAGGAGAATTTGGGGTTTATCCCGGAGTAATATCTTTGTAATATGTAATCTGGATTATCCGTTCGGGCACGCCTATTCGTTATGAGTGGGTAAATTCGGATCAGCCTGTGGATCTAATTCGTGAAATCTCTACCTTTTCCGGCAGGCATGAAATTCGTGGATGAAAAATAGGTTTGTCGTAGCTCATTCAGAACATTCACACGACTGATATTAGCTGCCAATTTTTCCTGTCCATTCCCGTAAGAGTCCAATATTATATATCTGTTTTAGGTCTTATTTTCGACCCCCTTTTTTTATTACTTTTGCATCCTGAAATTTGAAATAGAATACAACTATGTTTGAAGGTTTAAATGAAAGGCTTGACAAGTCGTTTAAGATATTAAAAGGCCAGGGAAGAATTACCGAGATTAACGTTGCCGAATCCGTTAAAGAGATTCGTAAAGCTTTAATAGAGGCCGACGTAAGCTATAAAATTGCCAAAGAGTTTACCGCACGTGTAAAGGAAAAGGCACTGGGTTCCAAGGTGCTTACCGCTGTCAAACCCGGTGAGCTGATGGTGAAAATTGTTCACGACGAGTTGGCCGATTTGATGGGTGGCGAAAACGTAGGAATCAATCTGAAGGGAAGTCCCGCAGTTATCCTTATTGCCGGTTTGCAAGGCTCCGGTAAAACCACCTTTTCGGCAAAACTGGCCAACTACCTGAAATCGAAGAAAACTAAAAACCCGTTGTTGGTTGCAGGCGACGTTTACCGTCCCGCAGCTATCGACCAGTTGAAGGTTTTGGGAGAACAGGTGAATGTGGAGGTCTTTTCCGAACCCGAAAACAAAAATCCCGTTGAAATTGCCAAAAAGGCTGTAAAACATGCCAAACAAAACGGAAACAACGTTGTTATTGTTGATACCGCCGGACGTTTGGCTGTGGATGAGGAGATGATGAACGAAATTGCCGCCATCAAAAAAGCCATCGACCCACAGGAAATTTTGTTTGTTGTTGACTCAATGACCGGACAGGATGCCGTTAATACGGCGAAGGCCTTTAACGACAGGCTCGACTTCGATGGTGTTGTGCTTACCAAACTTGATGGCGATACCCGTGGTGGTGCCGCGCTAACCATCAAAGCTGTTGTTGACAAACCCATTAAGTTTGTGGGTATTGGCGAAAAAATGGAAGCCCTTGACCTGTTCCATCCAAGCCGTATGGCCGACCGTATTCTCGGCATGGGCGACATTGTTACGCTGGTAGAAAAAGCGCAGGAGCAGTTTGATGATGAAGAAGCCCGGAAACTGCAAAAGAAAATTGCCAAAAACCAGTTTGACTTTAACGATTTCCTTAAACAGATAAAGCAAATCAAAAAGATGGGTAACATCAAAGATTTGATGGGCATGATTCCGGGAATGGGCAAAGCGGTTAAAGATATGGACATTGACGATGATGCTTTTAAAGGAATAGAAGCCATTATTTATTCCATGACCCCCGAAGAGCGCGCCAACCCAAAACTGTTAAACGGTTCGCGCCGTAAGCGAATTGCCAATGGCAGTGGCAGCAATATTCAGGAGGTGAACCGGTTAATCAAGCAGTTCGCCGAAACCAGCAAGGTGATGAAAAAACTAACCACCGGCGGTGGAAAAAATATGATGAGAATGATGAAGGGGCGGAGGTAAAAGAAACTCCTTATTTGTCATTCTGTAGGAAGTGGTTGACGGCTTTGTGCCGGGTTAGTATATTGAACCTGTTTAAAATTAACCTAATGATAATATTTTACCAGTAGTTCAAATAAATAACTTAAAACAAGTATATTGAGTGCTCACACAATAAAAAATAATCTCATGGCAAAAACGAATAAAAGAGGCCAAATTTTAGATGGTAAATTGGTAGCTAAAGCCTTAAAGGAATCCATAAAAAAAGAGGTTGCCGAAATGGTTGACAGAGGTGAAGACGGCCCTCATCTTGCAGCTGTAATTGTGGGCAACGATCCGGCCAGCGAAACCTATGTGGTTAGCAAAGAAAAAGCGGCACGCAGTGTGGGTATGGTTTCATCGGTTTACAGATACCCCGAAGAAACCACCGAAAAAGAGCTGCTGGATGTGATTGATTTCTTAAATCGCGACCCTGAAATCTCAGGATTTATTGTTCAGCTGCCTTTGCCAAAACATATCAACGAAGACAAAGTGATTGAGCGCATCAAACCTTCAAAAGATGTGGATGGGTTTAATCCCGTTAATGTAGGCAAAATGGCCATCGGGCAACCCGGTTTTGTGTCGGCAACCCCTGCCGGAATTATGGAAATACTTCGTTACTATAAAATTGATACCGAAGGGAAAAACTGTGTGGTGCTGGGACGTTCAAACATCGTTGGTTCACCCATGAGTATTTTAATGTCGAAAAAAACCAATCCCGGCAATGCAACGGTAACCCTGTGCCACAGCAAAACGCAAAACCTGAAGGAAATTACCCGCAATGCCGATATTTTAATTGCTGCCATTGGCAGCCCCGAGTTTGTTAAAGCCGACATGGTGAAAGAGGGTGCCGTGGTTATTGATGTGGGCATACATCGCCTTGAAGACAAAACCGCTAAAAAAGGATATAAACTGGTGGGTGATGTTGACTTTGAGGAGGTTAAAAAGAAAGCGTCATACATAACACCTGTTCCCGGTGGCGTAGGTCCCATGACCATCGCCTCGTTGCTTAACAACACACTTAAAGCCTACAAGTCGGAATATTACGGCTGATGGAGGTTGTTTGTTAAGGCATGTTTTTAATATTTATACGGGAGGTAATGCAAAGATAAGATTGACAGCAATTGAAAATTATTTATGAATAGAAAATAAATATAATGGAAGAAAAAAATAAGCGCAAAGACCCAAAAGAATATATGCGGATTGCTGTGGAGGTTATGAAAAAATCAATTGAAGAAAGAAACAATGATAAACCTAGTCCTTACGTTGGTGCCGTGTTAGTTTTTCCTGATGGTTCTTATGATACAGCATATAGAGGGGAACTTAGAGAGGGTGACCATGCAGAATATACTTTACTTGACAAAAAACACAGACATCAAGATTTGACGGATTGTTGGCTGTTTGCTACTCTTGAGCCTTGTGCCCCCGGTGCAAGGAACGCTCCTAAAATTTCTTGCTCTGAGAGAATTGTAAATGCACGCATTTCAGAAATATGGTTTGGTATTGAAGACAAAAATCCAACTGTTGACCATGGAGGTATTGACCATATGGAAGAAAATGGTATAAAAGTCCACCAGTTCGCGCCAGAATTTCATAAAGAAATAGAAGATGTTAATAAAGAATTTATGAAATGGGCTAAGATAAAAAATAATGAAGCAAAAACTAAGAAAGAAAAACCATCGGCATATTTAAATAAATATGCTGCCGAAACTAATTTAAATAGTCTTTCAACTATTGCTCTCCAAAAATTCATTACTGAATCAAAAAGAAACTATAAACCAAAATCAAAAGAATTTCTACAAGAATTAAAAGAGATGGAATTGTTGGAGTTCGATGCAAATCAGAATGAATATTTACCAACTGGCAATGCAATCTTATTATTTGGGAATAATCCCAGAAATAAGTTCCCGCAGGCTGCAATAAAAGCAAAAGTGTATTATGGAAATGGAGAGACTGGAACAGAGACTTTTAAGGACGCATTAGTGTTAGTTCCTGATAAGGTTGAAAATTGGCTAAAGAAAGTACTCCCGGCTAGTATAGATCGCTCTAATTTTAAAGCAAAACAAATCCGCTCATTTCCAATACTAGTAATTAGAGAAGCAATTATTAATGCCATTGTTCATCGCGATTACGCAAAAGAAGGTGCAAAAATTCAGTTAGATGTTTATTCTGACAGGATAATAGTAAAAAGCCCGGGCAAGCCCGTTCCTCCGATTACAATAGAAGCCATGAAAAACTTTTCTGCAACATCTTATAGCCGCAATAAAAAATTAGCCTTCATATTTAACGAAATGGAATATATGGAAGAATCTGCTCTGGGAATGGATACTTTTAAATCATTACGTGAAAAATATGAACTTCCATTGCCAATTATTGATTTTGATGGAATTAATGTTGTTGTGACATTCCCAAGAACTATTGATGTGGTTAGAGAGATATCGGCCACCAGTGGTATTGAGGAGTTAAATGACGAAGAAGTAAAAGGGTATGAATGGATAAGGTTGGAAGGAGAGGTAAGTACAAGAGGATATGCAACTCATTTTGATTATGGTTATAAAAAGGCTCAAAGACATCTTGCTAAAATGCTCAAACTTGGTCTTATTGGAGATAATGGCTTGGCAAAAACATCGCCTAATTATAGATATGTTGCAATAAACCCTGATTAACTTGGACATAAAGATAGAGATAGTGTCCGGGCAGATGGTGATAATAATGTTTGAATTAATAAACTTGGACAAAAACTTAGACATAGTGTCCAAGTAGATATTGAAGAAGATGATAAAGCTGCTATTAATGAAAATAAAAATTACAAACAGATGAAAATCAAGCTTTTTTTTCTGTGGCTCCTGGCAAGCCTATCCCTTGTATCTGTTGGCCAGACAACAGGCTGTACCGACCCGCAAGCCAACAATTTTAATCCCGATGCCACCATTAACGATGGCAGCTGCTCATACAACATCACCCTATTCACACCGAAACTGTTATACGTATTGCCTGAAGAGATTGATGAAACATCAGGCCTTGCCTTTTTTAACAACGGTTTGTGGACGTTAAACGACAGTGGCGGCGAACCGGTGATTTATAAAATTGACACTGCCGATGGTACCATTATCCAACGAATCAGAATTGGAAATGCCACCAATATCGACTGGGAAGACATGACCGACGACAGCCTTTTTGTGTATGTGGGCGATTTTGGCAATAACTCGGGTA
The DNA here is from genome assembly GCA_027011095.1 of Bacteroidales bacterium. Taxonomy (GTDB): domain Bacteria; phylum Bacteroidota; class Bacteroidia; order Bacteroidales; family F082; genus B16-G9. The sequence continues at coordinate 10,696 of JALVAQ010000474.1, read as the reverse complement.
ATCGTAAAGATTTAAAAATTTATAAAATAAAAAAAAGTGATATTCCTGAGCAAGGCGATGCAACCGTGCAGGCATCTATAATCAACTTTTACTACCCTGACCAGCCGGATAAAAAAATTACCAAACGCCGTTATAACAATTTCGATTGCGAAGCGGTAATGGCCGTTGACGATTCGCTCTATCTTTTTTCAAAGGATTGGCAGGATCAAAAAACAAGAGTTTATGCCCTGCCCAAAGAGCCGGGCGATTATGCCGCCGCTTTGGTCGATTCGTTTAATGTTGCCGGCCTTGTTACTGCTGCCGACTACAACCCAAAGGAGGGAGAAGTGGTTTTGCTCGGATATACAAACCAGTCGTGGGTTCCTTTTACCTGGCTGCTGTTCGACTTTAAAGGGCACCGGTTTTTTAGCGGAAACAAACGCCGCATCGACATGCCCAACATTATGACCACCCAAACAGAAGGGTTTGCTTACGTGAACGGAAAAAAAGCGATACTCAGCTCTGAGCGCACACGGCTTGGCAACCAAAGTGCCTATGCCTTTAATACGGGTAAATGGACTGGCAGCCAACCATCTGTTGTAATTAAAAATGGTGGCGATAAATTTGATTTTGTTGTCAGCCCCAATCCGGTTGAAGGGTCTAAAATTAATTTGAATGTAACCGGTATTCCCGATGGACAGTATAGACTGCTGCTGTACGACTCAACCGGCAGGTTGTTACAAATAAAAAAGAGTGTGTTAAAACGTAAAAAGGGCAATCTTATTATTGGTTTAAAAACCTACAAGATGCCGGCGGGAGTTTATACCATTAAGTTGATAAACAGCGATAACAAAGCTGTTTCAAAAACGTTTATAAAGAAGTAATGTCAGCAACAAACGATCTTTTTGAGGGTGGCCGCAAACTGCCTGTTATGGAAACATTTTACACCTTGCAGGGAGAGGGCTATAACATGGGAAAAGCCGCCTGGTTTTTGCGTATTGGCGGTTGCGATGTGGGATGCAGCTGGTGCGACAGCAAAGAGTCGTGGAATGCCGATTTGTTTCCTCCGGTGGAAGTTGACCCTATTATCAATGATGTGGCCGCTGCTCCTGCCAAAACTGTTGTGATAACCGGGGGCGAGCCATCAAACTATCCATTGGATTATCTCACCACCGAACTTCATAAAAGGGGTGTTCGCACCATGGTCGAAACATCGGGGGTAAATCATTTGAGCGGTGCCTGGGACTGGATATGTTTGTCGCCAAAACAGTTTTCGCCTCCGTTAGAGGAAAATTTTACCCGTGCCAACGAGCTGAAAGTAATTATTCAAAAACCTGCCGATTTAAGGTGGGCCGAGCGTAATGCCAAAAAGGTTAACAGCGATTGTATTCTGTTTTTACAACCCGAATGGAGTGTTTCAAAAGAGATTATGGAAACGCTTACCAACTATGTTATGCAGCATCCACAATGGCGAATCTCGCTTCAAAGCCATAAGTATATGGGAATTCCGTAAGCTGTAATGACTTTCCTTTAAAAACACCTCAAAGTATTGCTACTGTCAACATCCACCTTTAAAACCTTGATAAGTTTTTGCAGGTCGGAACAAAAATCGGTGTAACTCGATTTAAGTTCAGCATGGAAGGCACTGTCGATTTTCATGCGTTGAGCAATGGTCAGGGTATCCTTTTCCTTGTTAAAATAACGACTCCCGAAAAGGTTGCTGTACCAAAGCGTATCGGTTAATGAGTTTGTGGCAGGGGTATTTGCCAAAGCAATTTCCGCCGAATCAACCCGCCTGTCCATCAGAATGTTAAATAACCTGTTACTGTAATTGTTTAGCCTGATATCAACTCCATAAACCGAAGCTTTATGGTTTTTCATCAGGCTGATAAAACCGGCAATGGTTTCCTGTTTGTTCTCGTCATCGTAGCTGCGATAATAATAGGTGATGGCCGAGTCGATGGAAAACAGCTCTTCGTTGGTAACAATCGAATCCCGCAACAGCACGTTGGAGGTATAATTGAGGTAATTGGTATGAAAATAAACCCCTTTGATGTCGGTGTTAAGCAAAATAGAAAAAAAGCCTTTCAGGTTATGTTCGGCATTTTCTTTGGCTTTTAACAATATCTGCTTTTCAAGCGCCTGTTGTTGCAATTTATCAAGGCAGCGCTGCTTAACCATATTGGTGTATTTCGGTTTGAACCTGGCGCCCCGCCCGGCAACCAGAAATTCGAACCCTTCAACTCCCTTTTCGGGAATAAACCACGGATTGATGGTGGCACTGAGGATTTCGGGTTGCAATCCGATAAAATGAATCCGTTGATAGGTGGCATCATACCTGAAGTTCCGGTTTGAAAACCTGTGAAAATCGAATCCGGCCTTTACCCATCCTCTCCCCACGATTACCAGCCGGCTGTGACGGAAATCCTTTTTAAGCTTTTTGGCCGACACTTCACGATGAACCTGTTTAAACTGGTTGGTTTTTATGGCAAGAAACTTTTCGCGCCACCTCAAACTGTTTTTATAAAGCCGCTTAATTAGCCGGTGCGCTTTTGAACCACTTAACAGTTTCCCGGTTTCCTTTACGTTGTAATTTTTGTTCCTGATTTTCTCGTTAATATAATAAAGGTACGAGCCAAACTGCTGATTGTTCACAATGTCAGGGTATTCATCGGCAAAAGCCCGGTAAATGCCAACAGCACTGCCATTAATCTTTTCGGTGGAAAAATCGAGGATGGCATTTTTAAACTCCTCATGCAAATCATTTACCACCGAATCGAAATGCTGAGCGGTGTTGTAATCTTTTTGGTTAACAATTTCCTGTAGCGATGAAATCACCTCTCCGTAATACTCAGCCGAAATCAACTGACCAATCTCTTTGATGCTTTCAACCTGAACGGGTGTGTCTTTTAGCGTTAGTTTTGTTGGGGTTAACAGGTCAAACGGGTCGAACCATGCAAACACCAGCACCAGCGCCACCACAAAAATTATTTGCAGTATCAACGAAGCTCCTTTTGTGTATAAATTTCCCATGATGCTATTGATTGATGTTAACCTGTTGTATCAAATCGTTAGTGTCGGCAAACGTTATATAAACCTCTTTGTAACCAAGATTGGTTAACAGCCCTTCCAGCAGTTTCCGCGTGTTTTCTTTGGTTTGCTCCACAATGCCCATGTACTTGAGCTGCTGGCGGATATCGTTTTCAGCCATCCGGTAATAGTTTTCCTGGTCGATAACATCAATTTTATTAAAGATGTCGTTGTCGGAAAGTACGGTATCCATCACATAGCTGCTAAAGGGATACGAAAAATCGAGCACCTCCACCGGAGGCAGATTCAATTCAATAACATTGCCGTCAATTTTAATATCGTTGCGTTTTAATTTTGTCAGGTCGATGCCCGTTTTAACCGTAGCTTGCGAATAGGCAACAAACTCGGCACTGCCAAGCCGTACCAATCCGAACAGGCTTTTCTTTTTCTGTCCGATGATGACCTTGTTAATCACCGTTTCGGTGGTGGCAAGTTTGGCGGTACTTTTTATTTTGCTCACCACGAGGTAACGCTTGTTTCGCTGACATGCAGAAAACACCAGCAACAAAAGCAACGATATGAAGAGTGTTTTTTTCATCTTACATCACAGCTCCGGGATTGTTAAAATCATCTTTATCCGGTTCCGGTTGATTGCTGTCGTCCGGTGTAAAAGCACCTTTTTTAAGCACCTCTTTAACTCTTGAAATGTCATTCACCGAGGGCGGAGGAGCCGGTGTCATCATGCTTTGCCGGTTTTCTTTCTTCTCTTTATCTTCTGCCCCGTAAACATGCTTGCTTTTGTATCCGATAAGTTCCAGCGATTTGTGGCCGAAATAAAAGGCAATCATCATCAGGAAGGCGGTTTTAATAAAATCGAAATTATCAACAATAAGGGTATTTTCTTTAACCGTGCTGTCCATACCAAGCGCGGCAATGGTCATGGCCATGGCGGCCACCATCAGGGTAAGTGCCAGCGAGCCGCGAACTGTCCCTTTGGGTAGCCCCAGTGTTTCGTTGATATTGGGGTTTTCGGTGGGGATGCCATCGGTAATTTCGGGCGTATGAAGCCGCTTTTCACGAATTTCAGCCCAGTCTTCGTTGGTAAGCCCCAGGTTGATGTTGTAAAAATAGACCGCCCAGGCATAATAGGCCACCAAAATGCCAAACCAAAGTATCATCAACCCCAAGGCCGTAAGGTTGTAAAGCTGGTCGCCGGGATTTTTAACAAACTGCACCACAATATGCGCAATGGCTCCCAGCAAAATCAACTCCAAAAGGCACATAAGGCCTATAAACAGCCGGTTTAAAAATTTTTTCTCTTTAATCGATTTCGATATTCTGTTTAGTTCCATAACAGGTTACTTTAAATTATTCATCCAATTTTCATCTTTTACAACAATCCTTACGGGGATGTTGTCGTATAGTTTTTCCGAAAGCCAGCGGTAGAGCCGCTTAAAGGTTTCGCGCGAGTGGGTTAAGGTAGTGTTTCCTTCGCCAATGGTTAACCGGTCGGAAACCAAAATACACCCTTCGGTGTCGGTATGGTCGCCCCCATTGTGAATATAGATTGAGTCAAAACAGGGTACCTCTTGCAACTGCAAATGCCAGGTAAACCACCCCGGATACCGTTGGCGCATGGTTTTGGTAAAGGGGGTTTCCTCTTTTCTGAACCTGATGGCATAGGTGCCTGCAGGAATACGTGTTTCGCCGGCAATTTTTTGTTTGTGATAAGTATCTTCGAGGGTATAGCAGTAAAATTTATGATTTACAAGCAACAATCCCACTGTTGTTTTGCCATCATCGTAATACCGCAGCAGGTAAAGGGTTACGCCCTCAAAGGTATCATTTTCTGTAACGGTTTCCTGATGTTTGGTTTCTGTAACACTTGTGCCGGCAATGACACTTTTATTGTCTTGCGGCGGGTTTAACAGCTTTTTAAAATAACCGGTCAGCCACTGAAAAAGTTTCACAATTACCCCGGCAAGTCCCACAAACCACAACCAGATGTTGCTAATCAGGTCGGGCCTGACGGCAAACAGGATTAACAGAAACGTTGCTCCTGCAATAAGTACCAAAATTAAAAAGCGGTTCATCTATTTAATGGTTATATGTGATTTGCTAACCCATCCTTCAACAACCGTTTGCACCCTAAACCATCCTTCACGTTCTTCAAGTACGGTAACTTTTGTTCCGGCCACCAAAGGCTTGGCAATTTTTTCGAAAGATATGCCGGCGCCGGCTCTAATATTTAGTAAACTTGCCGTTACCTCTCCCTGTGCATCCATCAGGTTGGGTTCATCGGTTTCATTTTTAAGCAAAAGTTGTTCGCGGAATTGATCCAGCGGAAAAGCGGGACCCGGGTCTTGTTTTCTGCCGGGTGCAATCTCTTCGTGCCCCACAATGGTTTTAACGGAAAATTTTTCAATAAGCAGCCGGCAAACTTCACTGCATACATCAATCTGCTTTTCGGTATAGGTGTGCCAATAGCGCGGCGATGTTTCGTTACGATGGGTGGCATACATCACATCATCGGCCTGATATTTTGCCCCAAACCACGCCTGATACTCATTACCGATTTTAGTAAGCACCCCTGCATTATCAAGCTCGATACCAATGGCATATTGGTTGAGCATGGTTCGCCCGCCGTAAGCGCTTTTTCCGGCATGCCAGGCAATGGTATCGAAAGGAACAAGCTGGTAAATCTCTCCTTCGCGACCAATAACAATATGAGCGGAAGCACCCACATCATCGCGGGCAAGATAGCTTGCCGATGATTCGGCACTGCGCCCTGCCGTGTAATGAATTACAATGGTATCGGGTAAACCGGCTTTGAATTTTATTTTGTTTTTAGGACAACTAAGCCGGGTGATATTGTCTCCCGAAAGTAAAAAACGATTGGTAATTTCCATGGTAGTAATTTTGCGGTAGCTATTTTAAGCCATAAAGGTAATAAAAAATATATTGCTACCGATTTTACGGTTTTGAAGCATGTAACGGTTTATTCCTTTATCTTTGCATTAAATAGCTGAAAAATGAGATTTGTAATTTTTAAAACTCCCAAACCAAAACGGTTTCATATTGTGGCTCGTTATCACGATCCTGAGCTGGAACGAATGCGGAAACGTCGTGCCGAAATGGGTTACGAAGAGGCTGTTTCGCGCGATGAAGAGCTGCGGATGAAAATGCGCAGGCGATGGAGAGGAGAGCAGGAGGAGGGCGAGTTTCAGAGTTTTGGTATCTCAAAAAGAATATCTTTTTTAGTTTATGCCACCCTCATCTTAGGGGGCGTTTATTTGATTTTCTTTACCGATTTTATCGACAAATTGTTAATGATTTTTGGTGTTGGAAAAGTAAAATAGAAGGATTTATAGCATTATGTCGGATATCATTAAACTACTCCCTGATTCAGTTGCCAACCAAATAGCTGCCGGCGAGGTGATACAACGTCCTGCCTCAGCCGTTAAAGAGCTGTTGGAGAATGCGGTAGATGCCGGAGCTACTGCCATAGACCTGTTTGTTAAAGAGGCCGGAAAAACCCTTATTCAGGTTATCGACAACGGTTGCGGCATGAGCGCCATGGATGCCCGCATGAGTTTTGAACGTCATGCCACCTCAAAAATAAGAAAAGCCGACGACCTGTTTGCCATCAGAACCATGGGCTTCAGGGGTGAAGCATTGGCCTCCATTGCTGCCATTGCACAGGTGGAAATGAAATCGAAACCTGTAGGTGATGAGTTGGGTACCTGCCTGATAGTTGAAGGCTCGGAGGTGAAAAGTCAGGAACCTTGTCCTTGTAAACCGGGAACAAGTATTGCCGTTAAAAACCTCTTTTTCAACGTGCCTGCACGCCGTAATTTTCTGAAATCAAATACCGTTGAAACAAGGCATATCATCGAAGAGTTTACCCGGGTGGCATTGGTTAACCCTAAGATTGCTTTTAGCATGACCCACAACGAAAAACCCGTCTTCAGGTTGCCCAAAAGTGCTCAAAAGGCTCGTATTGTCAATATTTTCGGAAATATTTATAACGAACGGTTGCTACCTATTGAACAAAAGGCCTCGCGAATTGATATTAACGGGTTTATTGTAAAACCCGAGTTTGCACGTAAAACCCGTGGCGAGCAATATTTTTTTGTCAACGGCAGGTTTATCAAACATCCCTATTTGCATCATGCCGTCGAAAATGCCTTTGCCGACCTGCTGCCGGCCAACACCTATGCATCGTATTTTATCAATATAGGAATCGACCCTGCTGACATCGACATCAATATACACCCCACCAAAACAGAAGTTAACTTTCAGGATGCCAGATATGTGTATGCCGTGTTGCAATCGGCTGTTAAACAATCCATAGGCAGGCATAATCTAACTCCTGTCATTGACTTTGATAAGGATCCTGCCATTGATGCCATGTTTGTTAATCCTTCCGGCGAGGTAAAACAGCCTGAAATTAAAATTAATCCCGATTACAACCCTTTTGCCGGAAGTTCAAGCCAACAGGGAGAAAGTACCTATAGGCCGCCTGCTCCTAAAGGCGATAAAAACTGGGAAAAATTCTTTCAGTCATCGGATAACACCGAAAATGATGCCTCTCAGCTAACGGTTGAACACGAGGAAGAAGAAACCAACAAAATTGATGACAATAAATTTTTTCAGGTTCGTAACAGGTATATATTAACCAATGTCCGTTCGGGGTTGATGCTGATTGACCAGCAAAAGGCACACGAGCGTATTTTGTACGAGCAGTTTCTTTACAGCCTTGAAAATAAACAGGCGATATCGCAGCAGCAACTGTTTCCGGTTACCTTGCAATTTCCACCCGTGGATGCCGAAATAATGCGGGCACTTAAAGAGCCGTTAACCTTGTCGGGTTTTACCTTTGATGTTATTGGAAACAACGGCTTTGTATTTCAGGGTATCCCCGAAGGGATGAAAGAGTCGGAGTTAGAGGGTGTTTTGGAAAAAATTATCGAATCGGAGAAGAAAAAAACAGGCAACCTTAATGCCGATATAAATACTGCGCTGGCAAAATCGCTTGCTGCACGTATGGCTGTTAAACCGGGCACGGTGCTTACATCGCCCGAAATGGCTTCTATTTTTGACAGCCTTTTTGCCTGTGCTGTTCCGGAGGTGGCTCCCGATGGTAGCAATATTGTCGCCATAGTGCCGTTAGCCGAATTAGAAAAATATTTAAAAGAAAAAGGAAAATAATATGTCGCAATATCGTCCTGCCGGGTTTCGAATGCTTACACCGGTTGTAAAAAATCTGCTTATTATCAATACGCTTGTGTTTGTTGCAATGATAACCTTGCAAAAAGCCGGTATTGATTTAACCGCCATTTTGGGGCTTCATTATCCGGGTGCAAGTGATTTTAGAGCCTGGCAATTTATTACCTACATGTTTATGCATGGGGGTTTTACACACATCCTCTTTAACATGTTTGCCCTGTGGATGTTTGGTAATGTTATCGAAAATGTTTGGGGGCCTAAACGGTTTCTAATTTTTTATACCATAACAGGTATAGGTGCCGGTTTAACTTACATCGTTTGGATATCTTTTTCGCTTTCGCCACAGTTAAGCCTGATAAACAATGTAATAGAAGACCCATCCATGGGTAATCTTTCAGCGCTCATATCGCAGCACCGGTTTGTGGTTGGACAATATTCGGGAGCAATATGGAGCGATTTTTTGCAGTTTCAGGATAATGTAAAAGCGTTTGAAATGAACCCGCATAATAATCTTGCAGCTCAGAAAATAGTTACTTTTTTGTCGGAGTATAAAGCCTATTTTCTTGATCAACATGTTGTGGTTGGTGCATCGGGAGCAATTTTCGGCTTGCTGCTTGCCTTCGGGATGATGTTTCCGAACTCGCTTATTTATGTCTATTTTGCCATTCCGGTAAAAGCCAAATGGTTTGTAATATTTTACGGGGCCGCCGAACTGTTTTCCGGTATTTATAACCGTCCTGGTGACAACGTGGCACATTTTGCCCATCTCGGAGGCATGCTTTTCGGTTATCTGATACTTTTATATTGGAAAAAGAAGGGCACGTTATATACTACCTGACAAAATTTTACGTAATATTTGTAAAACAAAAATTGGTAAGTTTTTTGATATGCATGCAGAAAAAATAATATGAGAGGCTACTATCAACAACCCGGAATGAACAGGGGAGAGGAGTTAAAAAAAATATTCTTTAGCAGGAATTATATGTCGCGGTTACTGCTCATTAATACGGCTGTATTTGTGGCGGTTACCCTGATTAATGTTTTTTTGTGGCTGTTGGGATATACCGGAATCAATCCGGCTGTAGCCTGGCTTGCCGTTCCTTCAGACATCAATGAACTTTTGGTAAAACCCTGGACTATATTTACTTACATGTTTCTGCACGAAGGGTTCTTTCACCTGCTTGTAAATATGATTATGCTTTACTTTGGTAGCATCCTGTTTTTGGAGTACCTGAGTCAGAAAAAGCTTTTGTTGACCTATATTGCCGGAGGATTGGCGGGGGCACTCTTTTTTGTTGCCGCCTTTAATATTTTTCCGGCTTTTGATGCCATCAGGCAAGGAGCTTATGCACTGGGTGCTTCGGCATCGGTTTTGGCCATTTTTATTGCCATTTCAACCTATGTGCCCGATTATGTGGTGCACCTCTTTTTATTTGGGAGGGTAAAAATGAAATATCTTGCCATTGCTTTTGTAGTTATTGATATGCTAAGCATACAAAGTAGTAACCCGGGCGGACATATTGCTCATCTTGGTGGTGCGTTGTGGGGATTTGCGTACGGTTTGATGCTTCGCCGAGGAAACAATATTTTTTCTGTTTTCGAGAATATAAAAATGCCGGCGTTTGGAAAAAGAGCCAAATACAAAGGTTTTGATACCTCACGGCCTTCGTCAGGGCGCCCTATGAATGATGAAGAGTACAGTAAAAAACGTGCTGCCTCACAACATGAAGTGGATAAGATTTTAGATAAAATTGCCAGATCGGGATATGCAAGCCTTTCCAAAGCCGAAAAAGACCTGCTGTTCAGGTCGAGCAAAAATTAACTGAACTATTTCGATGCGGAAACTATTTATTAAACTACTATGGACACTCAACCTGCTTGCTGCTTTTTTATTGGCAGGTGCTTACCTGTCGCCCTTTATAAACCCTAACCGTGTTAGCCTGTTTGCCTTTTTGGGATTGAGTTATCCCATTTTATTGTACCTTAACCTTGGTTTTGTTTTTTTGTGGATTTTTGTAAAACGGAGGCTTGCTTTGTTGTCGCTGATACTTGTGTTGGCCGGTTATCCCATGTTACACCGTTACTTTCAGCTGTTTCCTGATAAAGTACCTGATAGTCAAAAAGGTTTGAAGGTGATGAGCTACAATGTTCGTAACTTTCAGCAGCTGGGACGAAAGAATAAAAACGCTACCATGAAGGCTGTTAAAAATCTTATTGAGCAGCAAAAGCCTGATGTAGTCTGCTTTCAAGAGTTTAAGGTGTCTAAAAAAGCCGGTAAATCCTTTAAATTGAACATGCCTTCGTACGGTCAGGGCGAGAACCTGATTTTTACAAACTTGAAAGTGGTCAGGCAGGGAATTGTAATTAATAAAGAGGAAAAGAAGTTTGGGGTTTATGCTGACCTCCTTTATAATGCCGATACCATCAGGGTGTTTAGTATTCAGTTGCTATCGTATAG
>JALVAQ010000473.1 GCA_027011095.1 Bacteroidales bacterium | reverse complement strand
GCTACGGCAGCATAAAATGTTTTAAGCGGACTTATGTCTTCAATGGGAAAATCGGTACCATTTATCAGCCACCCGTTTTGAAGTAGTAAATCGTGATAGGCATAGGCTGTTTTCAGTCTTTTTTGTCCCAGCCGTTCATCGGCCCAATACATATCGGAGGTGCAATGTGTTGTTTGTACACTGGGGATGATTGAGTATTTGCCAAAATAGTTAAAATCGTCGGGAGCAATAACCTGAGCATGTTCAATTCGCCACCTCCGGTTGTTTTTTCCTTTTAAAAATTTTGCGTAGGTGTGCAACATAATCCGGTTACCCGAATCGCCAATGGCATGGGTATTTACCTGAAATCCGGCATCATAAGCCATTTTACACATGGAATCGTAATAAGCGGGTTGATGCAGGCGCAATCCGGTGTTGCCGGGGTCGTCGGAATAGTCTTGTAACAACAGCGCACCCCTTGAGCCTAAAGCACCGTCAATATATAATTTAACCGAACTTACTGTCAATCGTTCTTTGTGCCATGGCTTTTGCCGGTAGAAAAAATCAAAATTTTCGCGGTTGGGATTTATCATGGCATAAATGCGCATTTTTAATTGGTTTTGCTGTTGCAGGCTGTCCATTAACAGGATGTCTGCTTTGTCGAGGCCGGCATCGCTTACGGTTGTCAGTCCAACGGCAAAACAGTCGGTTTGGGCACGCAGCAGGGCATCCGTTTTTTGTTGCCGGGTAAAGGCCGGAATAAAGCTTTTCATGCTATCGGCAGCATTGTCCACTAACACGCCGGTGGGCTTGCCGTTTTTTAAAACCACTTCTCCCCCGTCAAATTTTGTTTGCGCATTAATGCCGGCAATTTCAAGGGCAGCACTATTTGCCAAAACAGCATGGCCGTCAATCCGGGTTAAAACCACCGGTTTATCCGGAAAAACTTTATTTAATAATTTGTTGGTGGGGAAGTCGGTATTTTTCCAGTCATTTTGATCCCATCCTTTTCCCAGCAACCAGTCGGGGTTATGGCTGTTGTTATAATCTTTAAGCCTGTTTACAACATCTTCCATGGAGGTTGTGCCAACAAGGTTACAATAGAGCATTTTCCAGATTCCGTAACCGAGAAAATGGCTGTGCCCGTCATTAAAACCGGGATAAACAGGCTTTCCGCCGGCATCTATCATTTGGCCGGATTTAAACCTCGATAAAATATCGTTGTCAGAACCAATCGCCACAAAACGCCCGTTGCTTACGGCAAAAGCCGTTGCTTTTGAAAAGGCTGAATCAACGGTGTAAATATTGGCATGATACACAATTAAATCGGCATGACGGGTTGATTGGCAGGATACGCTCATACCAAGCAAAGCTATAAAGAAAAAATATATTACGGTTCTTTTCATTTTTATTGCGATTGTAATTTGCAAAACTAACATTTTGTCAGCTAAACCGGCATGGTACAAAAGTTGATTTTACGGGTAATAAAAAGAATAATTATGAGTAAATTTAGCGATATAATAAACGGTAACACCGCTGTGTTAATTGATTTTTCGGCTGAATGGTGTCAGCCATGCAGAATGATGCCACCCATTTTAAAAGAGGTAAAAAAGCAGCTGGGCGATAAAATAAGGATATTAAAAATAGATGTTGACCGAAACAGAGCCATTGCACAAAAATATCAAATTCAAAACGTACCTACGTTGATGGTTTTTAAAAACGGGAAGGTTGTTTTTCGGCAAGCAGGAGTAATTCCCGCTCCGCAACTGGTTCAAATGGTGAAACCGTATTTGTAGGATTTACTACTTGCGGTATGTACTTATAAGTCCTTGTTAGCAACAATACGTGTTTACATGTTTCAAACATAAAATTTCAAAATAAAGTTACCAAATTGGTAATTTATTAGTATCTTTGTCAAATATTATTCTGAATGAGAGTTATTGCGAAAAAGATTCTTAGAAAATTTTGGGAGAAACACAGGGATTCCGAAAACCAACTTAAGACTTGGTATAAGGAGGCTTCAAAAGCAACCTGGACTAATCCCTCAGAAATTAAATCTGAGTATCCAAAAGCAAGTATTTTAAAAGCGGGTCGAGTTGTTTTCAATATTTGTGGTAATAATTACAGACTAGTCGTAGAAATTAATTATGAACGACTTTGGGTATTTATAAGGTTTATTGGAACTCATCAGGAATATGATAAAATTGATGCAAATAAAATTTAGGAATCATGGAAATTAAAGTTATAAAAACAGAAGAAGAGTACACAAAAGCCTTAAAAAGACTTGAGGAAATATTTCATGCCCCAATTGACTCAGTTGAGGGAGATGAAGCAGACTTGTTATCCATCCTAATAGAAAAATACGAGAATGAATTCTACCCGATAGAAGCTCCGGATCCCATTGAAGCAATTAAGTTTAGAATGGAGCAAATGGATATGACAAAAAAGGAACTGGCTGAAATTATTGGATACAAAAGTCGTGTTTCTGAAATTTTTAGTCGAAAAAGAAAACTGACTTTGAAAATGATACGGAATCTTCATGACAAAATGAAAATTCCATACGAATCACTTATAGCCAATTATTAATAAAAAGTACTTTTGTTAACACCTGCTTATACTGCATAGCGCCAACCGTTGCCAACTAATTAGCAACGATTATTAAATAAGCGATTTAATAGTTCTGTAGATACTATCGGAACCATAACCGCAAATTTCGAAAAGTTTTTGCCGCGAACCGTGCTGAATAAACTTATCGGGAACACCCAGTGTGATAACCGGATTTAAAAAACGGTGCTCTTCTTTAAATGCCAACACGGCTTCGCCAAGTCCGCCTTTAACAACACCATCTTCAACAGTAATAATATGTTCATATTCCGAAAAGGCCTCTTTAAGCAAATCCGTATCCAAAGGCTTTAAAAACCGCATGTCAAAATGAGCCGGAAACATACGTTCTTTTTCCAGTTTCTGTATGGCTTTTTCGGCTAAGATACCTCCATAACCCAGGGTTACCAATGCTACTTTTTTACCGGTTTTTAGTTTACGACCCTTTCCCACCTTAACAGCTTTAAAGGGTTGCCTCTGGTTTTTTACGGTACCCGTGTTTTTTGAATATCTTATGGAAAAAGGGCCTTTGGTATATTTTGAAGCCGCGAACATCAAATTTCTTAAATCCTGTTCATCCATTGGAACCGACACAACCATGTTGGGAATGCTTCGCAGAAAAGCCATGTCGAAAACGCCTTGATGGGTAGCACCGTCTTCACCAACCAATCCCGCCCGGTCGATGGCAAAAACCACCGGTAGTTTCTGTAATGCCACATCGTGAATAATCTGGTCGTAAGCACGTTGTAAAAAGGTGGAGTAAACAACACAAAAGGGTTTTAATCCGGCAGCAGCCAATCCGGCCGAAAAGGTTACCGCATGTTGTTCGGCAATGCCCACATCAAAAATTCTATCCGGAAAACTTTTTTGAAACTCTTGCAACGATGAACCGGTAACCATGGCCGGAGTAACAGCTACAATATTGTTATCTTTTTTTGCCAGCTGGCACAAACTTTTGCCAAAAACTTCAGGATAGGTTTTAAACTTCTTTTTACCGGTTACTATTTCGCCGGTATTACGGTCGAATTGACCCGGAGCATGAAAAGTGGTTTGATTTTGTTCGGCCTGCTTAAACCCTTTGCCTTTTGTGGTGGTAACATGTAAAAGTTTTGGCCCTTTTATCCGCTTAATCTTTTCCAACTGCTCAATTAAAACCGGAATGTTATGGCCGTCAACAGGTCCAAAATAACTAATTCCCATGGCTTCGAACAGATTTACTCCTTTTTGTAGCGGCATTTTTTTCAGGTATTCACCAATGGTTCCGGTATTTTTATCAATGGCAATCCCATTATCATTCAAAATAATAATAACATTGGCATTGCCCACGTTGTTGAATGCTTCAAAAGCCATGCCTCCCGTAAGGCCTCCATCACCAATAACGGCAATATGATTTTTGTTTTTATCACCATTTATAGCGGCCGCCTTTGCCATACCTAAAATTGCAGAAACAGAAGTTGAAGCATGACCTGTGGCAAAAGTGTCGTGTTGGCTCTCTTCGGGGTTAGGAAATCCGCTTATCCCGTTCCATTGTCGCAGAGTATTAAATTGCACTTTTCTACCGGTTAATATTTTATGGCTGTATGCCTGATGGCCCACATCCCACACAAGGTTATCGTAAGGTGTGTTAAATACATAATGCAGTGCTATGGTGAGTTCCACCACGCCAAGGCTGGCGCCAAGATGGCCGGGATGAACCGAAACAACGTCTAAAATAAACGACCTTATTTCATCTGCCAACTGTATTAACATACTGTTTGAAAACCCTTTAATGTCAGCGGGCGATTGAATGCTGTCCAGCAAACGAGATGGTATTGGTTTTTGGTTCAACATAGCCGGCAAAGTTAGAAAAATAAACAGCGTTATTTTGACAAGGTGGTTTATCTATGCCAAACAAACGGTATACAACAGGAAATTTTTATTGGTGCAATCGGCTAAAAGGGTAATAAAGAAAGTAAAATTACAAATGGAAAAATTATTTACATAATGATTTTATGGGGGTACCACCACCCTTTCTTCGCAACATTAATAGAAAAGCTGCTGCAATACTTCAAGACTTTTTAGTTCACCAAATCCCGATAAATGCAACTGATAATAGGTAACAACAATGTTAAGCAACGTGCGGCGTTGCTGTGTTGTAAACGATAGCCTGCTCAATTGGGCAAACGAAACCTCCAATAATTGATGAAACATTTTGGCAGAATCGCCACTGATGAAATGGGGGTGCGGCGGCTCACTGTTTATAAAAACACCTTCCTGAAGGTCGAAATAACCGGAAACACGTTCGGGATTTTTAGGATAAAAACCCAAAAATTTTGAAAGTTGAATTAAAAAAATTAAATGAAAATCCGCTCCGGGCGATTGTGCCATATCGTACCATATTAAACTTTGCCACAGCCAGTTAAACAGCGCTTCGTTGGCCGACTCTTCTTTAATTGAACGCACCAGCATTTCGTTGATAAACATCAATACCGTGCGTTTTTGCATATCGAAAGGAATGGATTGAAAGGCAAAAGCCACTCCGGCTTCTTTTAAAAAATGGAGGTCCTTGTTTTCGCGATGATTAGCAGTAATATCAAGAAGTTGCAAAGGCTGAAACAGTGCTGTTTTAAATTTTGCTTTTTTACCTCTGACCCCTTTGATAATGTACGATTGAATACCCGATTTTTCGGTAAATATTTTAACAATAATACTTGTTTCGGAATATTTTACCGTTTTAAAAACAATGCCTTTGGTGCTTTCTAACATAAATTTTTACCGAATGACTAAAATTTTAGTAACAACCTTTTCGGTTCCACCGCTGTTGGTTACAAACACCAGATACACCCCCGATGCCGCCCGTTGTCCATTTAAAGAATAACCGTTCCAAATGGCCTGTCCTCCTTCCGATTTGGTGGCATAAACGGCATTTCCGTATGAGTCGGTTATTTTTACATCTGCATTG
>JALVAQ010000472.1 GCA_027011095.1 Bacteroidales bacterium | reverse complement strand
GGTTGCGGCCGCCTATAATGCAGGAATGAAACGCATTACATCGCTGATGGAAAAGCAAAAAGCCGATAACTTTTACGATTTACTGGTTCCTGACGAAACGAACAGATACATTTACCGAATTCTGGCAGTAAAACTTATTTTCAGTCATCCGCAGGATTACGGATTTTATCTAAACGAAGAGGATTATTACGAGCCATTACCCTATCATATTGTTGAAGTTGATGGCAAAGTTAAAAGCTGGGCTGATTTTGCTTATGAGCATGGAATTACTTACCGGCTTTTAAAATATTACAACCCGTGGTTGCGTAAAACTTATCTCAAAAACAGAAAGAAAAAAACATACAGGATTCGCATACCGGATGAACCCTACAATTTAACTTTTAAAAGGTTACAAAACGAACAAAGTGCAAATTGAAAGTAAAAAGCAACATAGAACAGCAGGCCTTTAAGCCTGAAGATGAATACCTTGAGGTATTTGGTGCCCGGGTGCACAACCTCAAAAACATTGACGTTGTTATTCCGCGCGATAAGTTTGTGGTTATTACCGGGCTTAGCGGTAGCGGTAAATCATCGTTGGCGTTCGATACCATTTATGCCGAGGGGCAGCGCAGGTATATGGAAACCTTTTCGGCCTATGCCCGCCAGTTTATAGGTAACATGGAACGTCCTGATGTTGATAAAATTAGCGGACTTAGCCCTGTTATCTCCATCGAACAAAAGTCGGTAAACCGCAATCCCCGCTCCACGGTGGGTACCATTACCGAAATCTTTGATTTTTTCAGGTTGCTTTTTGCCCGGGCAGCCGATGCCTATTCGTATGCATCGAGCGAAAAAATGGTGCAATATACCGAAGAGCAGATAATTAGCCTGATAATTAAGCAGTACGCCAACAAAAAAGTGGCCGTTTTGGCACCCTTGGTGAAGGGCAGAAAAGGCCATTACCGTGAACTTTTTGAACAGGTGAGACAACAGGGTTTTTTGCGTGTGAGGGTGGATTCTGAAATCAGAGAAATAGCCTTTGGCATGCAACTCGACCGGTACAAAATTCACGATATTGAGGTGGTTGTTGATAGAATAGTTGTTAAGGAGGCCGACCACGACAGGCTGAAACGAACCATTCAAACAGCCATGAAATATGGTAAAGGAGCCTTAATGATTCTGGATGACGAATCCAATGAAATTCGTCATTTTAGCAGCAAGCTAATGTGCCCGGTTACAGGCCTTTCGTATGAACTGCCCGAGCCTAATACCTTTTCGTTTAACTCTCCTTACGGAGCTTGTAAGCGTTGCAACGGACTGGGTCAGGTGCACGAAATTGATTTGAAAAAGGTGATGCCCAATCCGGCTGCTTCCATAAAAAGGGGAGGGCTTGCCCCTTTGGGCGAGTATAAAAAAAACTGGGTGTTTAGTCAAATTGAAGCCATTGGTTATAAATACGGCTTTACCATGGATACGCCGGTAAAAGATATACCCAGGCAGGCAATGGATATGATTTTGTACGGTTCCAACGAAACCATCGTGGTTAAAAAGGAATATATGGGAATCACATCCTCCTACAACCTCAATTTTGAAGGGGTGGTGAATTACGTGTTGCAGCATCAAAAAAACGAAAACACTTCGCAAACTTCAAAAAAATGGGCAGAAGGTTTTATGAACCTGAAAACCTGTCCCGATTGCAATGGCCAACGCCTGAAAAAGGAATCGTTGCACTATAAAATCGGAGGGAAAAATATTGCCGACCTTGCAACAATGGATTTGGTAACCCTGAAAAACTGGGTTGACAACGCTCATTTGGTAATGAGCGATAACCAACTTACCATTGCCCGCGAAATATTGCGCGAAATAAGCACCCGTCTTTCGTTTTTGTTAAATGTGGGTATTGATTACCTGCATCTTAACAGGCCTGCAAAAAGTCTTTCCGGTGGCGAAGCGCAACGAATCAGACTCGCCACACAAATAGGTTCGCAACTTACAGGTGTGCTTTATATTTTGGACGAACCCTCCATAGGACTGCATCAGCGCGATAACCATAAGCTGATTCATGCTTTGAAAGATTTGCGGGATGTGGGAAACTCGGTTATTGTGGTTGAACACGATGAAGACACCATGCTTGCTGCCGATTTTGTGCTGGATATCGGACCCGGAGCAGGCCGCCATGGGGGTGAAATTGTAGCAGCCGGAACTCCCGATGAAATTTTGAAACAGGACACGGTAACCGCCGACTATCTTACCGGCAGAAAATCCATTCCAATTCCTGCCGTCAGGCGCGAAGGCAATGGGAAAAAACTGGTTATTAAAGGAGTTTCCGGCAATAATTTAAAAAATGTTGATGTTGAATTTCCGCTGGGTAAATTTATTTGTGTTACCGGCGTTTCCGGAAGTGGTAAGTCAACACTGATTAACAACACCCTTTATCCCGTTTTAAACAAATATTTTTATCGTGCGGTAAAAGAGCCGCTACCTTACAAATCGGTTGAGGGGCTTGAGTTTATCGATAAGGTTATTGAAATCGACCAGTCACCCATCGGACGGACACCCCGATCGAACCCGGCTACCTATACCAAGGTTTTTGATGAAATACGGAAGCTTTTCGGGCAGCTTCCCGAGGCAAAAATAAGGGGTTATAAACCGGGCCGCTTTTCGTTTAACGTTAAAGGAGGCCGCTGCGAAACATGCAAAGGCGCCGGTGTGCAGGTTATCGAAATGAATTTTTTACCCGATGTGCATGTGCTGTGCAACGAGTGTCAGGGTAAAAGGTACAACCGCGAAACCCTTGAAGTAAGATACCGCGGAAAATCGATAAACGATGTACTGAATATGACCATTAACACGGCTGTCGATTTTTTTGAAAACATTCCATCCATTGTACAAAAAATAAAAACCATTCAGGATGTGGGGCTGGGTTATTTAACACTGGGACAGTCGTCAACAACGCTGTCGGGTGGCGAGGCGCAGCGTGTTAAGCTTGCTGCCGAACTGTCCAAAAAAGATACCGGTAAAACACTCTATATTTTGGATGAACCCACCACAGGTCTGCATTTTGAAGATGTGAAGGTTTTGCTTGGTGTACTGAATAAACTGATTGGAAAAGGAAATACCGTTATCGTTATCGAACACAACATGGAGGTGATAAAGGTTGCCGACCATGTAATAGACCTGGGGCCTGAAGGCGGGCATAGGGGAGGAGAGGTGGTTTGTGCAGGTACGCCTGAAGAAATATCAGAAATTAAGCGCAGCCACACAGCTTACTATTTAAAAAAGGTGTTGGAAAACAGCAGATAGCCAATCAATTTTGTTGCTGGCTAATTCCTGTTTTGATGCGACAGTTAATCTTTAGACATATTGCTAAGATTGTTGTGTTGTTGACCTGTTAGTCGGGCCTTGCCTGCATTTTAATAGTACACTGATTGGACTGATAGAACTGATTGTTATGATAAGAAAGCAAAATCAGTTTAATCAGTCTAATCATAAAAATCAGTGTCCTATTTGGTTTATGGTACCTTTATCATCTCAAAACAGGAAATACCTGCAAATATTTAAAGGTTTAAATATATTGTTTACTTTTGGTATCTATTTAAACCCTGAGATGAATGGTTCCCATAATTGCTTGTTTAGTAAATTGGTCAGGCAATTTTCTTAAGGGTGTATTCTAACATTAAACGGCTGACTTTGAAAGAAAAAAGTAATACGGTAGATTTGGCCTCATGGGTACATCAATACTCGGCCGATATGGTTTCGTGGGCTTTATTTAAGGTCTCCGATACGGAGTTGGCCAAAGATTTGGTTCAGGACACCTTTTTGGCTGCCTCCGAAAAAATTGAAAACTTTCGGGGCGACAGCTCTCCAAAAACCTGGCTGTACAGCATCCTTAACTTTAAAATAATCGACCACTATCGTGCCAAGGTAAAAAAACCTGTTAACGTGGGTGGCGATACATTTTCTAAATTCTTTTCCGATGGAGGTGAATGGATTCAATCGCACAAACCGCATAACTGGGAAGAAAAGGAAACCCACCTGTTGGATGACGATGAATTTAACAAAATCTTGAAAATGTGTATGGATGCTTTACCTGAAAGTTGGAGCCTTGCCATTAAACTGAAATTTTTATTAAGTAAAAAAGGTGAAGAAATTTGTGAGGAATTGGGTATTTCTCCGACTAATTTTTGGCAAATCATACACAGGGCTAAATTGCAATTGAGAGAGTGTATTGATACTAACTGGTTTAAAGAGAATTAGGGTTTATGAAAAAACTAATGCAATACTTGTTTCTTTCCTGTTTGAAAGCATCGCAGCTTATCGAAAAAAAGATATATTCCCGATTGTCGTTTAAAGAACAGCTTCAGCTAAAGATGCATAAAGCCATGTGCGAAGCTTGTACCAATTACGAAAAAGACAGCCTGTTAATTGACAAAGCACTTCAAAAACAAACCACACAACCTCCCGTTATTACAGGTATCGACCTTGAAGCTTTTGAAAAATCATTGGCAAATAAACTGGAACAAAAAAGGAAAAAATAGGTGTTTTGTACTCTTTTTAATTAGGTTTGTAACTTCATTAAAGGGAATATGAGTTCTATTTATCGAAAGTTGGTAGTTTATTTCTTGATTCTAAACTTGTTTGCCATAGGGTCAATAGGGGTTTATTCCTACTACAAAGAAAAAGAGGCGTTGCTTTCGCGTACCTTCGATCAACTTATTTCGTTGCGCCTTGAAAAGAAAAACAGAATAACAGGTTTCTTCCGGCAGCGAATCCGCGATATGGAAAACATTTCAAACATTCCTGCAATACAAACGGTATTGCATCACCTGGCAAGTAAAAAACCCGGACAGCCTGATGTTAACCAAATAAAAACCTTCCCGAATAATGATTTTGAATATCTGGTTTATCTGTTGAAAAATTCGGGCTGTTACACAAAATTTTGCTTTGTGGATAAGTCAGGTAATGCTTTTGAGATAAACCTTGCCGATTCGGTGCCAAAGGTTGCGGCCTTTGATTTGCAGCGGGCTAAAACATTTCAAAACGCTTTTGAAATGCATAGCAACGGCGATAAAGCTTTTATAAAAGAGGTGCTTGTAGTGCCTGACAGCCAACGAAAAGTTTTGTTTGCAGGAAAGAGCCTGTTTGATGAAAACAACCGTTTTTCGGGAATAATTGTTGCAGGTATCAGCCCGTCCGCCATCAATAAAATTATGTTTGAAAACAATCCCAATAACGGATTGAGTAAAACCGGCGAAGTTTACCTTGTTGGTGACGACAGTTTAATGCGGAGCAACTCCAGATTTTTAAAAAATTCGGTTTTTAAAACCAAGGTAAATACCAAAGGAGTTCAAAATGCTTTGAAAGGAAAAACCGCCTATTCACAGTTAAACGATTACCGGAATATTCCTGTGCTAAGTGCATACAGTCCGCTTGATTTTTCATTAATTCATTGGGCGGTTTTGGCTGAAATTGATGTTAAAGAGGCCATGATACCCATCTACTCCATACGCGATAATATTATTTACCTGAGTCTTTTAATTGCCTTACTGTCAGCAGCAGTGAT